>NZ_JBHXNW010000032.1:0-10589 GCF_042717365.1 Streptomyces sp. NPDC058534 | reverse complement strand
CGCGCCGCGCGGGGGGTGGGGTGGGGCCGGCGGCGCCCCCCGGTGCCGCCCGGGGGGTCCGCGGCGCCGGGGCCGGGGGCGGCGGCCCCCACGGCCATGGCCGTGACGGCCAGACGGACGGGTACGTACAAGGGGCGCACGGGCGGCCACCTCCGGGATTCAAGGAGTCGCCGTGCCCAACTCCCTTCACCCACAAGAGGACACGCGCCCGGCGAGGCGGACTTGACCCGAGCGCGTCACCGGTACCCACGGACGTTCACCCGCACCCGAGGACGTCACCCGTACCCGGCGACCCTCACCCATACCCGGCGACCCTCACCCGTACCCGGCGACGCTCACCCATACCCGGCGACCCTCACCCGTACCCGAGCGCGTGCAACCGCTCGTCGTCGATCCCGAAGTGGTGCGCGATCTCGTGGACCACCGTCACCTCGGCCTCCGCCACCACGTCCTCACGCGTCTCGCAGAACCGCAGCGTCGGCCCCCGGTAGATCGTGATCCGGTCCGGCAGCACCCCCGCGTACCACTCCCCGCGCTCCGTCAGCGGCGTCCCCTCGTACAGCCCGAGCAGCTCGGGATCCTCCGCCGGCGGCTCGTCCTCGACGAACACCGCGACGTTGTCCATCAGCCGCGTCAACTCCGGCGGAATCCGGTCAAGCGCCTCGGCGACCAGTTCCTCGAACTCCTCGCGCGTCATCTCCAGCACAGACCCATTGTCGGGTACGACCGTGCAGTACGACCCGCATATCCGCCCCGGGCCATGGGCATACCGGACCAATGGCCCGCGTCCCCGCCGCAGCCCCGCACGCCCTGGCCGAGGTATGAACTCCATCCGCAAAGCCCCGCGCGCCCTCACCCGCCGGCTCCGCGCCCGCCGGACGCCCACCACACCCGAGCTGGCCGCCCGCCCCCGGCCCTGGACCCGCGCCGTCGGCCTCGTCGCCGTCGTCCTGCTCGGCGCCTGGCTCGGCCTGCTGGTCGTCGGCAACGTCCGCGTGCCCGTCGGCCCCATGAACACGACGATGACGCTGCGCCCGTCCGTCACCGGCGGCACGAAGATCAACGTCTCCCCCCTGGGCGCCCTCCAGCTCGACAGCCACATCGCCCCGGTCCGCCTCGACGTCAACGTCGACCAGCTCGACCCCGACCGCGCCCAGGCCCTCGTCGACCACCCCGAACGCCTCTCCGGCCTCCAGGACGAGGTCGCCCAGGACGTCGAACACGGCACCCTCGACCTCGCCGTCCGCTCCTGCGTCGCCGTCGTCACCGGCGCCACCGCCCTCGGCCTCGCCGTCTACCGCCGCCCCCGGCGCGCCCTGACCGCCGGCGGCCTCGCCCTCACCCTCCTGGTCGCCTCCGGCGGCACCGCCTACGCGACCTGGAACCCCGACTCCGTCCTGGAACCCAGGTTCTCCGGCCTGCTCTCCTCCGCGCCCTCCCTCGTCGGCAACGCGCGCAGCATCGTCACCGAGTTCGACGTCTACCAGAAGGAACTGGCCCGCCTGGTCACCAACGTGACCAAGCTCTACGACGTCACCTCCACGCTCCCCGCCTACCAGCCCGACCCGACCACGATCCGGGTCCTGCACGTGTCCGACATCCACCTCAACCCGGCGAGCTGGAAGATCATCGCCTCGCTGGTGCGGCAGTACAAGGTGAACGTGATCGTCGACTCCGGCGACACGATGGACCACGGCACCGCCGCGGAGAACGGCTTCCTCGACCCGATCGAGGACCTCGGCGCGCCGTACGTGTGGGTCCGCGGCAACCACGACTCCCAGGAGACCCAGAAGTATCTGCGGGGCCTGAAGAACGTGCACGTCCTCGACGACGGCCGGGCCCGGAGCGTCGCGGGCCTGCGCTTCGCCGGCATCGGCGACCCGCAGTTCACCCCCGACCGCTCCAAGTCGGAGGGCGCCGAGGCCTCCCAGGAACTGGCCGGCGCCCGCCTGGCCTCCGCACTGCGCGACCAGACCACCGCCGGCACCCCCGTGGACATCGCGATCGCCCACGAACCGTCGGCCGCCCGCGAGGTCGACGGCGCGGTGCCCCTGGTCCTCGCCGGGCATCTCCACCGCGAGGACATGGAGGTCATGAAGTACGGCACCCGCCTGCGCGTCGAGGGCTCCACCGGCGGCAGCGGACTGCGCGCGGTCGAGGGCAGGTACCCCGACCCGATCCAGGCGTCCATCCTCTACTTCGACCGGGACACCCGGCGCCTCCAGGCCTGGGACGAGATCAAGCTGGGCGGCCTGGGCCTGACGACGGCCGAGGTCAGCCGCCACCTCCCCAAGGAGAACCAGCCGGGCGCCACCCCGTCCCCGGCGGGAGGATCCCCCTCGATGACGCGACCCGCCCCGCCTGCCCGGTGACCCGCCATTATTCGGTTTGGTCGCGCCCCGAAAGCCGTAGTACAGTCTCGTCGTGCCCAAGGGCAGCGGTCAGGGCTTGACCGTCCCGAACCCCATCAGGGGCCAAGGAGAAGCGGAACCTTTCGGGGGAAAGCGGAGTCACATGCTTCTCACGTCTCCCGTATATGGGGGGCGAAAAGCGAAGCAAGCGGTTACGGCTTGTCCGCCCTCATCGTCTAGCGGCCCAGGACGCCGCCCTTTCAAGGCGGTAGCACGGGTTCGAATCCCGTTGGGGGCACGCAGTACATGTGCGACACTGTCGTACGAAGCTTGGTCCTGTGGAGCAGTTTGGAGTGCTCGCCACCCTGTCAAGGTGGAGGCCGCGGGTTCAAATCCCGTCAGGACCGCTGAGGTTTCACGTGAAACCTCGCGGCTGGGTAGCTCAGTTGGTACGAGCGATCGCCTGAAAAGCGATAGGTCGCCGGTTCGACCCCGGCCCCAGCCACATACAACCCCCGTCGAGATCATCGACGGGGGTTCTGTGTTGCCCGGACGGTGCCCGCACGGTGCCCGGACGGAAATCGTTCGCCAGGAATTTCCCGGGGATGAGATCCTGGAACCCGTATGTCTACGCATCCCGCCCCCGCCCTCGGTACCCTCGCGCCCCGGCTGGCCGAGCTGTCACTGCGCGACGCGCACCGGCTCGGTCGGCGGCTCGAAGGTGCGCGGAAGATCCGTAAGCCGGAAGCCCGCGCCGCCGTTCTCGCCGAGATCGAGACGGAGGTGGCCAAGGCCGAGCAGCGCGTCGGGGAGCGCCGGGCGCGGGTGCCCGTCGTCAGCTACCCCGAGCAGCTCCCGGTCAGCCAGAAGAAGGACGAGATCGCAGCGGCCATCCGTGATCACCAGGTCGTGATCGTCGCGGGCGAGACGGGCTCCGGCAAGACCACCCAGATCCCGAAGATCTGCGTCGAGCTGGGCCGTGGCGTCCGCGGCATGATCGGGCACACCCAGCCCCGGCGGATCGCCGCACGCACCGTCGCCGAGCGGGTGGCGGACGAGCTGGACACGCCCCTCGGGGAGACGGTCGGCTGGAAGGTCCGGTTCACCGACCAGGTGAATCCGGAGTCCACCTTCATCAAGCTGATGACGGACGGCATCCTGCTCGCCGAGATCCAGACCGACCGCGAGCTGCGCGCCTACGACACGATCATCATCGACGAGGCCCACGAGCGGTCCCTCAACATCGACTTCCTGCTGGGGTATCTCGCCCAGCTGCTCCCCCAGCGGCCGGACCTGAAGGTCGTCATCACGTCGGCGACCATCGACCCGGAGCGGTTCTCGCGTCACTTCGGTGACGCGCCGATCGTCGAGGTGAGCGGGCGGACGTATCCCGTGGAGGTGCGGTACCGGCCGCTCCTTGAGGAGGACGGCGACGACGCCGACCGGGACCAGATCACCGCCATCACCGACGCCGTCGAGGAGCTGATGGGGGAGGGCAAGGGCGACATCCTCGTCTTCCTCTCCGGTGAGCGGGAGATCCGGGACACGGCGGACGCGCTGGAGAAGAAGTTCCCCCGCGCCGGAGGCGCTGGTTGGCACAGCACAGAGGTTCTCCCGCTGTACGCGCGGCTGTCGCACGCCGAGCAGCACCGGGTGTTCCAGCAGCACACCGGGCGCAGGATCGTTCTGGCCACCAACGTCGCCGAGACGTCGCTGACCGTGCCGGGCATCAAGTACGTGATCGATCCCGGGTTCGCCCGGATCTCGCGGTACAGCCACCGCACCAAGGTGCAGCGGCTGCCGATCGAGGCGATCTCGCAGGCCAGCGCCAACCAGCGCAAGGGCCGCTGCGGGCGGACCAGCGACGGTATCTGCATCCGGCTGTACGGCGAGGACGACTTCGAGGCGCGCCCGGAGTTCACGGACGCCGAGATCCTGCGGACCAACCTGGCCTCCGTCATCCTCCAGATGACCGCGGCGGGCCTCGGCGACATCGAGAAGTTCCCCTTCATCGACCCGCCGGACCACCGCAACATCCGCGACGGCGTGCAGCTCCTCCAGGAGCTGGGCGCGCTGGACCCGGCGCAGAAGGACGTACGCAAGCGGCTCACCGACAGCGGCCGCAAGCTGGCCCAGCTGCCCGTGGACCCGCGGCTGGCCCGGATGGTGCTGGAGGCCGACAAGAACGGCTGCGTCCGCGAGGTCATGGTGATAGCGGCGGCGCTGTCCATCCAGGATCCGCGGGAGCGGCCGGCGGAGAAGCAGGCCCAGGCCGACCAGCAGCACGCCCGCTTCAAGGACGAGACCAGCGACTTCCTCGCCTTCCTCAACCTGTGGCGGTACGTCCGCGAGCAGCAGAAGGAGCGGGGTTCGTCGTCCTTCCGCCGCATGTGCAAGCAGGAGTACCTCAACTTCCTGCGGATCCGCGAGTGGCAGGACATCTACACGCAGCTGCGTACGGTCGCCAAGCAGATGGGCATCCACCTCAACGAGCAGGACGCTCCCGACGACCGCGTGCACGTCTCACTGCTGGCCGGTCTGCTCTCCCACGTCGGCATGAAGGACGTGAAGACGGCCGGGGGGGAGGGCGGGAAGAACACAGCGAAGAACGAGTACCTGGGCGCGCGGAACGCCAAGTTCGCGATCTTCCCGGGGTCGGCGCTCTTCAAGAAGCCCCCGCGTTTCGTGATGTCCGCGGAGCTGGTGGAGACCTCGCGTCTGTGGGCCCGCGTCAACGCGAAGATCGAGCCGGAGTGGGTGGAGCCGCTCGCCGAGCACGTGCTCAAGCGCACCTACAGCGAGCCGCACTGGGAGAAGGACCAGGCGGCGGTGATGGCGTACGAGAAGGTGACGCTGTACGGCGTGCCGATCGTGGCGCAGCGCAAGGTGAACTACGGGCGGATCGATCCGGAGGTCAGCCGCGAGCTGTTCATCCGCAACGCCCTGGTGGAGGGCGACTGGCGGACGCACCACAAGTTCTTCGCGGACAACCGCCGGCTGCTCACCGAGGTCGAGGAGCTGGAGCACCGGGCGCGGCGCCGGGACATCCTGGTCGACGACGAGACGCTGTACGACTTCTACGACCAGCGGGTGCCCGAACACGTCGTCTCGGGTGCGCACTTCGACTCGTGGTGGAAGCACAAGCGGCACGAGCAGCCCGACTTCCTCGACTTCGAGCGCGAGATGCTCATCAACGAGAAGGCGGGGGCGGTCACCAAGGACGACTATCCGGACTCCTGGCGGCAGGGTCCGCTGAAGTTCCGGGTGACGTACCAGTTCGAGCCGGGGGCGGACGCCGACGGCGTGACGGTGCACGTGCCGCTCCAGGTGCTCAACCAGGTCACGGACGAGGGCTTCGACTGGCAGATCCCGGGGCTGCGGGAGCAGGTGGTCGTGGAGCTGATCCGGTCCCTGCCGAAGCCGGTCCGGCGCCACTACGTGCCGGCTCCGAACTACGCGCAGGCGTTCCTGGACCGGTCGGTGCCGTTGCAGGAGCCGCTGACGGTGACCATGGCGCGAGAGTTGAAGCGCATGGTGGGGGTGCCGTTCGACGCGGAGGACTTCGACTGGGCGAAGGTCCCCGACCATCTGAGGATCACTTTCCGGATCGTCGACGAGCGGCGCCGCAAGCTGGCCGAGGACAAGGACCTGGAGGCGCTGAAGCTCCGGCTGCGGCCGAAGGCGCGCAAGGCGCTGTCGCAGGCCGCGGCGGCCACCGCCGAGCGCAGCGGCGGTGAGTCGCTGGAGCGTTCGGGTCTGACGGACTGGACGATCGGGACGCTGTCCCGGGTCTTCGAGACGCGGCGGGCCGGTCAGCCGGTGAAGGCGTACCCGGCGCTGGTCGACGACGGGCCGACCGCGAACACCGTCTCGGTGCGGCTCTTCGACACCGAGGCCGAGCAGGTGCAGGCGATGTGGAAGGGCACGCGCCGGCTGATCCTGCGCAACATCCCGGTGAGCCCGGCGAAGTTCGCTTCCGAAACGCTGACCAACCAGCAGAAGCTGGGCCTGTCCGCGAATCCGCACGGTTCGATCCAGGCCCTGTTCGACGACTGCGCGACGGCGGCGGCGGACAAGCTGATCGCGGACTTCGGGGGCCCGGCGTGGGACGAGGAGTCCTACCGGAAGCTCTACGAGCGGGTCCGCGCGGAGATCGTCGACACGACCGTCCGCACGGTGGGCCAGGTGCAGCAGGTGCTGGCGGCCTGGCAGGCCTGCGAGCGGCGCCTGAAGTCCGTACGGAGCCCCGCGTTGCTGGCGAACCTCCAGGACGTGCGGGGGCAGCTGGACGCGCTGGTGAAGCCCGGCTTCGTCACGGAGGCGGGGATCAGGCGGCTGCCGGACCTGATGCGCTATCTGGTCGCCGCCGACCGGCGCCTTCAGCAGATGCCGACCGGTGTGCAGCGGGACACGTCGCGCATGGAGAAGGTCCACGAGATGCGGGACGAGTACGCGTGGCTGCTGGAGCAGCTGCCGCAGGGCCGGCCGGTGCCGCAGCAGGTGCGGGAGGTCCGCTGGATGATCGAGGAGCTGCGGGTCAGCTATTTCGCGCACGCGCTGGGCACGGCGTACCCGGTCTCCGACAAAAGGATCGTGAAGGCGATCGACGCGCTCGCCCCGTAGCGCTCGTCCCGTAACGGGGCCTGTTCGGAGGGTGAGTTCGACCCGGGCGCAACCCTCCTGTACAGTCTCTTCTCGCAGCGCAACACAGAAGAAGCGCCGCGAAACCTGGTCCTGTGGAGCAGTTTGGAGTGCTCGCCACCCTGTCAAGGTGGAGGCCGCGGGTTCAAATCCCGTCAGGACCGCAACAGCGAAGGACCCGCACCGATCGGTGCGGGTCCTTCCTTTTACCCCGCGCCCCACTCGCCACCCTGTCAAGGTGGAGGCCGCGCCCGCGGCGCAGCCGCCATCGGGTACAGCAAATCCCGTCAGGACCGCATTACGAGAGGCCCGCACCGTCTGGTGCGGGCCTCTTCTGTTGCCTCCAGGTATGCCTCACCCCACCGGCCCCCCGAAGCCCTGGGCGCCCCTCTCCCGGCCTTGACGGCGTCACATTCGCCCGGTACTTCAAGAAGCAGGGAACGTCCCCCTGTACGGCCCCGGAGGTGGCGTATGGCGGCATCGGTCAGGCACGAGACGCGGGCCCTGCTCCGCGCGCACCTGTCGGCCGCGTCGTCGTACCGTCACGCGACGCGCCACTGCGCGATCTGCCACCGGCTGTTGCGCCTGGCGTTGGACGCGCCGGCCCCACAGTCTCCGACCGGACGTCAAGAGGGCGTCGAGGACGAGAGCGTGCCCGTGGCGTGATCCCCGGATGATCCCAACGCCCTTGCCACGCAGACCTCCTGGAAGCGATGCCTCCACTAGCGCACGGGCAGGGCGGCCAACAACCACCGCGTCGTGTGACGGGTGTCACCGCATGAGTTTTTGAAAACGTGGCACTTACGGCTCCCCTACAACTGGTCAATTTAATATGTGCAATTGCACTACCTCTCGCAGTGCTCGCACGGCCGATCCGACACCCCTCCCCAGACTCCGACATGGCCACTCACAGAACCGGCCGGCGTCCCGTCCCGGAGCACAGGACCGGACACAAAAAGATCGCGCTGGACCCGGCGGAGTCCAGCGCGATCAACGACGCACCCCTGTTGGGGCAGGAACGGCGTCGCTTGGAGCTGTGGTTCCGAGCGCCTCGACAGGTTGGGGGACCTGCCGTTTTGCCCGGTTATTCAGTTGTTCAGGCCTCGCTGCGCTGCTGCGGAATGCCCGCGAGCAGAGCGCGGACCTCGGCTTCGCGGTAGCGGCGATGCCCGCCGAGCGTGCGGATCGACGTGAGCTTGCCGGCCTTCGCCCAGCGCGTGACCGTCTTCGGGTCGACGCGGAACATGGTGGCGACCTCAGCCGGGGTCAGCAGCGGCTCGGCATCAGGGGTGCGAGCGGTCATGAGCGGCCTCCTCGGGAGAACCGAACCTTCTCGGTTCATTCCTCTAAATTCTGCACCTTGACCCGCGTTGCCCGAAATGGCGGACGCGAGTCGAGTCGGTTATAGGACGAACGGCTTGTCCTCGGCACTACAACTACACCATCTGTCCAGCCGCGTCGGCCAAACCGATGGAATTGCCCTCCCAGGTGTTCATCAGCGACGGAAGCCGATGGACCATGCCATAGCGGACAGTCACGCCACTGTGACGATCAGTCACAGGGCGATCAGGAGTCGCGAGACCCCCCAAAGCGTGGCAATGCTGAGATTCCGCCCACAGTGCATCACAGCAGGACGGAAGGAGCCCTCCCCGGGCTCCTTGTCCTATTTTGGCATGAGGAGGGGGAAGGGGCGCAAGAGTGATGTACGTGCGGTCCGTCACGCTTGACGCATACGCCCGGATCGGGACCTACGTCCCTTGTTGACAAGGCATCAGCACATCCGTGACGGGTGTCGGATCGGAAGACGAAACCTCAAAACGGGCGGTACGTCAAACGTCAGTTCGCCGAGCGCCGGTCCCGGACCGCCCGCCAGCGCTCCACCAGCCGCCCGTACGCCTCCCCCGCGGTGGCCGGGTCGCCGTGGCGCAGCGCCTCGATCCCCTCGGCCACGTCCGCCGCGGAGTGGTCGTCCGCCAGCTCCCCGGCCGGCACGGCGTGCACGAGCCCGCCGTAGTCCAGCTCCACGAGGGAGCGCGGGTGGAACTCCTCCAGCCAGCGCCCGACGTCCATCAGTCCGTCGATCAGCGGACCCTCGTCCACGGCCTCCTTCAGGGCCCGCAGACCCCGGGCCACCCGCCGCCGGGCCTGCACCATCGGCGTCCGGTAGCGCAGTAGGGGCGCGGTGGGCCCCTCGTCGTCGCCGCCCTTGTCGTACTCCCGCTCCGCGTCGGAGACCAGGACGAACCAGTTGATCGGCACCTGCCAGGTGGCCGTGCGGATCCAGGGCCGGGCGTCCGGGTTGCGCTCCAGCCAGCGCTCGTAGTCCTGCGTGGTCTCCCGGCGTACCACCGGGGGGATCAGGGCGTCCAGGACGGGCTCCGGGAAGTCCTCGGCCAGTTCTCCCAAGGCCTGCCAGCCGCGCAGCCGGGTCCGCCAGGGGCAGACGCAGACCACTCCGTCGACCTCTGCCACGAAGGCGTCGGCGCTCTCGTGCACCGGCACCGCCACCGGCGGGGTGGGCAGCAGGTCGGCCAGGGAGCGGCGCAGCTCCACCTGGTAGGAGGGCAGGTCGGGGCGGCGGGCGTACCGGGCCCAGTGGTCGCGCTCCGGCTCGCGGAAGGCGGCCAGCGGTTCGTACACGCGCAGGTACGCCGCGTAGGGGACGATCACCGAGGACACCTTGGGCACGCCTGCTCCCTCCCCCGCGCACCGCACCGAAAACCTGCCGGAGCCGATCACAAACGCGCGGGAACCTCAGCAAATCGTCGCACGCCCGTACTCCGTGCGGAGGTGATCCTGGGCACGGTGCGGCGAGGGGGCCCCGTCAGGCTCTAATCTCGTGCCACAGTCCCCGCCACCCTCACGGGGACAGGTCTCCACCCGCCGAACCTACACAGGAGTCACCACCGTGACCGACGTAACCGGCGCACCTGCTGATGTACTGCACACCCTGTTCCACTCGGACCAGGGGGGTCATGAGCAAGTCGTGCTCTGCCAGGACCGGGCCAGCGGCCTCAAGGCCGTCATCGCCCTCCACAACACCGCCCTGGGCCCCGCGCTCGGCGGTACCCGCTTCTACCCGTACGCCAGCGAGGCGGATGCCGTCGCCGACGCGCTGAACCTCGCGCGCGGGATGTCGTACAAGAACGCCATGGCCGGTCTCGACCACGGCGGCGGCAAGGCCGTGATCATCGGCGACCCGGAGCGGATCAAGAGCGAGGAACTGCTCCTCGCCTACGGCCGCTTCGTCGCCTCGCTCGGCGGCCGGTACGTCACCGCCTGCGACGTCGGCACGTTCGTCGCCGACATGGACGTCGTGGCACGGGAGTGCCAGTGGACCACCGGGCGCTCCCCCGAGAACGGCGGCGCCGGCGACTCCTCCGTGCTCACCGCCTTCGGCGTCTACCAGGGCATGCGGGCCTCCGCCCAGCACCTGTGGGGCGACCCGACACTGCGCGACCGCACCGTCGGCATCGCCGGCGTCGGAAAGGTCGGTCACCACCTGGTCGAGCACCTGCTCGCCGAGGGCGCGCACGTGGTCGTCACCGATGTGCGCAAGGACGTCGTGCGGGCCCTCACCGAGCGGCACCCCTCGGT
>NZ_JBHXNW010000031.1:56228-92049 GCF_042717365.1 Streptomyces sp. NPDC058534 | reverse complement strand
ACCCCGAGGATCGGACCCACCGATGGCGACCGCACACGGCCACGCCGCGCCCGAAAAGCCCGAAACACTCAGGCAACCACAGAATTCTAGAGACGCTCCGTCGTTCCGTTCGGTGGCGCCGGCCGGCACCGTGAGAGCGCCGACGCCGAGCACGGCGCTCAGTACGAGGGCGAGTTCGATGCCGGTGAACCCTCAACTACGAACAAGCTCAAACGAAATCGGACGGCACATCGTCAGTGCACGCACGTCGGGGTCTCGCTCGACAGCAGCAGCGCGTGCCGCCTCCAGCCTGGGGTGGCCGTGCCGTGCCCGGGCAGGCGGCCTCTCTCCGGCCGGGCCGCTGAAGCTCGGTTCGCCGCATGGCGCCGGCGGGTCACGAGCCGTACCGGGGCTGCGCCGATCGCGTTGATCGCTGTCGTGGTCGTGTATCGGTGTCAGGTGCGCATGCTGAGGATGGCGGCGGGTTCGAGATCGCGGGTGACGAGGGCCTGGACCGTTCGCGCGAGACTGGCCCGGTGCCGGGAGGCGTAGTCGGTGAGCAGGTGTCCGGCGTCGCCCACGTGCACGCCCGCGTGTTCGGCGATCATGCCCTTGGCAATCTCCAGGGTGGCCTTGGCGGCGATGGCGCTCTGCACGCGAGTGATGACGTCGTCGCTTCGGGCCGGTTCGGTGGACCAGTGCATCAAGGCCACCGCGGAGGAGTCCGCCAGCGACTGCGCCAGGTGCACGTCGTCCTCGGACAGGCGTCCGGACCGGATGCGCAGGAGCGTGAGCGCACCCAGCTGGCGTGCGTGAAGGCGCACCGGGATGGTCTGCAGGGCGACGTATCCGCTCCCGGTCATGGCCGCGACGAGCCGCGGCCAGCGCTCCTGCTCGTCGGTGATGTCCGGATAGCCGTGTGCTTCGCCATTGCGGTAGCAGTCCATACAGGGACCATGTCCGGTCTGCGTCTGCAGAAGTTCGACGAAGGCGGCGCCTTCGTCGGTGGCGGCCATGGTCTTCAGGCTGCCGCGGGCGTCGGCGATCATCACGGCCGCCGCGTCGACCTGGAGCAGGCCCTTGCAGGCGTGGACCAGACGGTGAAAGAGGTGCAGTGGATCGAACTCGGGCGCATAGGTGTCCGACAAGTCGACGAACGCCTTCGCCAGCTCGCGCTCGCGGTTCATGCTCGCCTCCCCGGCGGTGTCGTTGCCTCTTGGGCGCGTTCAGTCATCCCGCATGTCCAGGGTGCGGTCCACGATCTGCCGTGCGACTTCGCTGGACGTCCGGCCCAGCGCGTAGGCCCGGGCCCGCAGCCGCAGGAGCGCCTCCTCGGCACTCACGCCCACCTGTACCATGATCATTCCGGTTGCCTGGTAGATCTCTTCCCGGTCGGACTCGGCCCCCTCCAACCACGTTACGACTCCATCGCGGTCGGCAGAAGCGTGGTCCAGGGCGGTGACGGCGAGTGTCAGCGCGTCAGCGACGAGTAGCGCGGTCCGTACCCGCTCGGTGCTCATGGGGCCTGCGGTCTCCCGGTACAGGTCCAGGGTGCCCAGGGCTCGTCCGGCCCCGGCCAGGGGCAGGGAGAACACGGCTTCCGCTCCGGCCTTGGCGGCCTGCAGGGAGAAGAGCGGCCAGCGGCGGGCGTCGGGGGCGCGGGTCAGGTCCGTGGCGAAGACCGGCGCCATCAGCCGCACGGCCTCGGTGCACGGGCCCTCGCCCAGGGTGTACTGGATGTCCGCCAGGTAGGAGGCGACATCGTCGCTCGCGCAGAGCAGGATTCCGACGTCCGTGTCCTCGCCTCGCACGGACACCGACACGCCCGAAGCATCCGGCAACAGCGCGGTGCAGGCGCGGCACAGTGCGGACGGGACGTCAGCGGGAGGCAGTCCGCGCACGCTGACGACGAGTTCACGGGCGATCTGGGCGCGCTGGAGTTGCGTCGTCGCGTCGGCGTCTTCGCCGCCGGGCTCCCTGCCCTCGGTCATCGCCATCACCTCCCCGCAGGCGCATCCGACGTCGTGCTCTGTACCGATCTTGCCTCATCTACGCGCGGTGGGAGCGTGGTGGGGGCCCGCCGGAACTCGTCAGTGGAACGTCTGCACGTTCTTGGCCTGCTCTTGGTGGTCGTCGTCCGCTTCGCGCAGTCCTGTGCCGGCCGGTGCCCGGCCTGTGCCCCGGCCTGTGCTGCCGCTGCCGCTGCAGGGTACCCGCTCCATGGCGCGGAAGACCGCGGGAGGAGTAAGCGTCCTTCGCATGCCGTGCCCTGGGCCCCGCTGGCAGCATGTCTGGCCGTGCGTGGGACGGCCTCTTCGCCGCGGGCTAGCGGAGCCGGCCGTCGCCCGCTTCGTGCAGTGCCTGCGCGGCACGCTTGAGGTCGGCGGCGTCGAGGGCGTTGAGAACGTCCCGGAGCCGGATGCGGCACCGGTCCACCAGCGCGGCGGCGAACTCCAGTACGACGACCTCGCTCGCCGTTGACCGGACGGCCGGCGAAACGAGGGCCGTCAGCAGGAAGCCGACCGAGTCCCAGTCGACGTTCGGATGTCTGCCGCTGCGGTCGATCAGCGGCCGGTCGGCGGCCTCAGCCAGCTCCTGGTCCTCGGCAAAACGCCGCAGCCAGTACCCGTCACGGTGCGCACCCAGCAGCCGTGTGGCCGCACGCATCCGGCCATCGGCCACGTCCAGCAGCAGTGTTTCGGCGAGCTGCTCACCGGTGATGTCGTCCGTAGCCGTCGTCATCGGCTGCTCCTTCCCACGCGAGATCAGGGCCGACTCTGCCGCACTGCACGCGGTCACGCGCGGCCACTTTCCCGCACCCGCCCGGCGGGCCCCCGGAATGAGGTCAGGACGGCGGGGCGGGCAGAGGCATGGCGCCCAGGGCCCGGGCTGCGTGGACGAGGTTGGACGCCATGGCCCGTCCGGTGGAGGCGGCCCAGTCGTGGCCGCGGTCGTCGTCGAGGTAGTCGGGTCCGGGTCCGGGGCCGAGGTGCCAGTAGGTCCAGGCCTGGCCGGGGATGGTGTAGCCGATGTCGCCGAGGGCGCCGTTGATCTCGCTGATGACGTGGTGGGCGCCGTCCTCGTTGCCGGTGACCAGGACGCCGGCGACGCGGTTGTAGGCGACGGGGCGGTCCTCGTCGCCGGTCTCGCTCATCCCGCTGCCCCGTCTGCGCCAGGAGAGCCGCCGATGACCCTTTGCTACGTGCCGTGAGGGGTACCTGGGGCGGGTGCATTTCATGGTGCTGCCGGGCGTTTACGCCCCCCAGGAGGACACCGCCCTGCTGGCCGGGGCGCTGTCCGGCGAGTCGCTGCCCCCGGGCGTGGCGGTGCTCGACGTGGGGACCGGCACCGGCGCTCTCGCGCTGGCCGCGGCGGTGCGGGGCGGGCGGGTGACGGCGGTGGACGTCTCGTGGCGCGCGGTGTGGGCGGCGCGGCTCAACGCCGCCCGTGCGGGGCTGCGGATCCGCGTCCCGCACGGCAATCTCTTCACTCCGGTGCACGGTGCGTCGTTCGACCTCGTGCTGGCCAATCCGCCCGTACGTGCCGGTGCCGGGCGGTGGGCGTCGCCCGCGCGGTGCGGCCCGGGCCTGGGACGCGGGGCACGACGGGAGGCTGGTGCTGGACCGGATCTGCCGTGAGGCGCCGGGGCTGCTGCGGCCCGGCGGGGTGCTGCTGCTCGTACGGTCGGGGCTCAGTGATCCCGGCCGCACCGTGGCGCTGCTGCGCGAGGCGGGGCTGAAGGCCGCGGTGGTCCGGCGGCGGCGGATCGCGTTCGGTCCGGTGGTGCGCGGCCGGGAGCGCTGGCTGCGGCAGCGCGGGCTGCTGACCCTGGCCGAGAACGAGGAGGAGTTGGTGGTCGTCCGTGCCGAACTCCCCGTCTGACGACGCCCGTACGCCCGGTGCCGCGCGCCGGGTCAAGGTCCAGCGGCGGGGGCCGCTGCTGGTGGAGGGCCCGGTGGAGGTGGAGGACGGGACGACGGTGTGCTCCGACCGCTTCCGGGCGGCACGGTGCACCTGCCGCCGCAGCCGGCGCTTCCCCTGGTGCGACACCAGCCACCGTGCCAGGTCGGCCGGGTCCGGTGACGAGACGGTGTCGAAGGACTGACATCCGTTGCGGACGGGCCGGCGATACAACGGTCGCCGGAACAGAGCGGAGGGTCCAGCCGCGCTACGTCCTCCGTTCCCGGTGCGGGCCGCGGGCCGGCTACGCCGCGTCCTCAGCTGCCCCTGCCGGGCGCTCTTCTTGCCCTTGCAATGGCTGAGGGGCCAGGGTGGGGGTGTGCGGTGAGGCAGCAGCCGCCCCGGTCGCCCCGCAGGCCGACCGGTGCCCCGATCTGCATCCATCCGTCTGTGAGGCGCTATGACCAGCCGTGAACCCGTCACCATCCTGTCGGCAAATGACCGGGCGCGCGTGGTCTGTCTGACCGGTTTCCTGGACGCCGAGGCCTGGCTGAAGCTGGAGCAGGAATTCGGCCAGCACCTGCTGGAGGCGGCCCGGCACGATCAACGGCTGATTCTCGACCTGGCAGCCGTGCAGGTGGTGAGCGCTGCGGCCCGCCGCACCCTGCAGCAGGCCACCGCGCACCTCGCGGACGCTCCCGTCCTGGTGGTCGCCGCACCGCCCGCGGTACGCGAAGTCCTGGAGCGCTGCCCCCTCACCGGGATCCGCCTGCACGACACGCTCACCGGAGCGCTGCGCTCCCTGCCACCGCTCCCCGCGGACACCCACACCAGCACGGACGTACCCGCGGACCGCGAGATGCGGCGTGCCGCAGAGATGGAGCGCGACGACCTGCAGGGCGAGGTGTTCGGCATACGGGCCAAAGCCCGCAGCAGCGCGCTGATCGGCGTCGCCCAGGGCATCCTCATCGCCCGCTACGGCCTGCCCGGCCCCGCAGCGGCGTTCGCCCTGCTCCGCCAAGCTTCCCAGCACCTGAACGTGCCCTGCGCGTCCTTGCCTCCGCCACGGTCTCCGCGCCCGCGCCGACGGCCGAAGCGGCGTGGTTTCCCGGACGGCGCGGCCACGCGCCCCATCCGGACGCCCTCTTCCTGCGCGACCGGGAGATCGACGCCAAGGACCGTCGTCAGGTCCTGACGGCCGTCCTCACCCACGCCGTCGCTCTCTCGGACGCCGATGCCGCCGAACTCCACCTGACCGACCCGGCCCACGGCAACGCCCTGCTCCTGGAACAGCAGCACAATCTGACCACCGCCTACCGTGATCAGGCAGCCCTGGTCACCGGCCCCCCATCGGTCTGCGCCCAGGCGCAGCAACGCCTTGCACCCGTGACCGTTCTTGACGTCACGGCGGATGCCGAACTGGCCAACCACGCGGCCGGCCGCGCCCTGCTCACTTCCCACACCCGCACCATCACCAGCATCCCCCTGGTCACCGCCGACCGGCAGTGCACCGGAGTCCTGTCCCTGCACTGGCAGCAGCCGGCGACGCGGCTGACCACCGGCCAGCAGCAGCTCCTCAACAAGCTGGCGAACGAGACGGCCACCTGGTCCTCGTGGTACCGGCGCACCATCGTCCTGGACGCACTGGAGTACCTGCACCAAAACCACCACCCGGTCAGCGTGTAGCCCATGATCGTGCCGGGCACCGGACCTCGGAACCCGGCGGCTGGTTGTGGGTGGTGGTCAGGGCCTGATGATGCGGGTGCTCAGGGTAGTCAGGCCCTGCCGGATGTGGCTCCCGTGCAGGTAGGCGAGGGTGAGCATCCGCCGGTGCGCTTCGGGAAGCGCACGCGGGACGTGGTGGAGGAGCCCGTCCAGCAGCTGGCGGTGCGGCCCCTGCCGTGGTGGAGATCATCAAGTGGCCCTTCACGGACGGGCGGGTCAGGAGGGCGGGCCGCCGCGCCCGACCGCGTCCGGCGGGCGGTCGGCCCCTGTGCGGGGCGGCCGCAGTCGCTCGGTGGGCGGAAGCGGCACGGGGTCGATCCCCCTGTTCAGACCTGGCCGCGCCAGACGCCGGTCTCGACCCGCCGCGCTGCTCGATGAAGGCCATGAACCGTCCCAGGTCGCCGGTGATCTGGCGCTGGACGAAGCCGAGTTTGTCGCCGATGTTCTCGGCGAAGCCTTCGGGGTGTCCATCTGCAGCATGACCTTGATGAGGTTGTCGTCGATGTAGTGCAAGGTGACGACGCCGGCCTGCTTGGCCTCGCCGTTGACGGTGGTCCAGGCGACGCGTTCGTCGGGAATCTGCTCGGGCATCTCCGCGTCGAATTCCCGCGCGAACCCGCCGATCTCCGCTTGTCAGTGCGTCAGCCGGTCACTGCGCTGCTCGATCGACTGGACACTCCCCAGGAACTTGGGGGAGTCCTCGGACTTGGTCCACTGGTTGGAGCGGTGCGGACGTCGACGTTGACCTCGATGGACTCTTCTACCCGCGTCACGATGAGGCCTCGCTTCCTTGGCGATCAGGGTGGTGAGAGCCAGCACTTCAGCAGTGCCTGACGGCACTCCGTTCATGCCTGCCTCTCTCTTCGCACTGGCCCCATCCGACTCCTCGGCTGTGAAGGGCATGTGCAACGACGCGGGTCCATGATCGGCAACGAGAATGGGAGCCACCTGAATAGGGTGACATCAGGCTGTGCCAAGGTTGGGTGGGAGTGTCCGCCGTAAGGTTTCGGGTGTGACCGACAGCTTGGTCGTCGGGCCCTGCTGTCCGTGTCCCTGACAGGCGCGGTGCAGAAGGGCCCGGCTCCGGTATGCGGGGGACCCGTCCGGCAGAAGATGGACCGAGGCCAGGGCGGATGCTGGGGGCGAGCTTCACTTGGCAGCCGTCCTTGGTGTTCCCCAACGGTGCAAGCCGACGGCGTCGCCGATCCAGTCGATCACTAGCGGAAGACCGCTGACGTTGCGGGCGGAAAACGTGTTGCGCGGTCTCGGCTTCGGATCATGGTGGCTCCGCAGGAGCTGGTGGGGAAGGCGATGGGGGCGATGCTATGCGTCTCGGGCGGGCTGGTAGGTGAGGAAGGCGAGGCCGTCCCCGACGGTCCGCGTGCCGATCAGGCGCATCGGCTTCTTGCCGCTGGCCTCGCCGAAGAGGCGCTGGCCTGCCCCCAGCGGGCGCTTCGCCGTACTAAGGTCAGCGCTCGGCTTCGGGCCCACCCCCGTCTGGCTGCGCGTTCTTGGTCAGGAGTCGGGTGCGTCCGATGCCCGCGCCGACTACGGCTGCGAGGAGGACCGCGGATCCGACTACGCCGGCAGTGTTGAGGCTTGGTCTGTTGTGGCTGGCGAGGGCGCCGCCGCCGGTGTCCATGCCGCCTTGCGGGTGGCTGGTCGGGGTCAGCTCCGCGGCGAGGTCGGTGACCTGGTACTTGGCGGAGAATGCTCCCTTGCTGGTCGCCGCTCCGGTGAGGAGGTCGACGCTGTAGAGACCGGCGGCGCCGTCGACGTGGAGGGTGGCGTAGCCGTGGTGGGTACCGGTGTTCGGGTTGTAGTGGATGTCGAAGCCGGCGGACAGTCCTGCCTTGACGCCGAGGCTGCCGGTGGGGGCAGGGTTGCCGGCGTTGGCGGGGGACTGCAGGGAGACGCGGTCGTTGGTGGTGTCGATGTCGAACAGCGTCGTGGCCGTTTCGGTGCCGAGGTCGTTGTTCGTGTACGCCGCTCCCGTGACGCCCTTCGCGGTCGGCCTCTCGGTGGAGGGCGGTGTCGCCGGGTTGGTCAGCGTGCCGTCGACGGTCGTGGTGGTCGGGGCGGCCTTGTCGTCGATGTTGTGGCGCAGATTCTGGCCGGTGTCGCTGATCACCCTCAGCCGGTCCGCGGCCGGGTTGAAGTCCACGCCGAAGTACTCGCCCTCCAGCTCCACGGTGAGCTGTGACACCTTCTTCGCCTGCGCGCTGGTGGTGTCGAGCGTGTAGATGCCGCCCCGGTCGCCGACGCCGTACAGCTTGCCGTTCTGGACGCGGAAGTCGATCCCGACGAGCTTGGTGTCCTTCTTCAGCCCGTGGACGTGGCCGAGGGAGCGTGCGTCCGCCGGTGAGCCCGTGTGGAAGGTGACCAGCCGCTGGTCGTGGGTAAGGCCGATCGATGACGGCCCGCCCTTTCCCTGCGCGTCACCTGCCGCGGCGCCGGCCCGCGCGGGAGTCTCGGTGGGGGCCGCCGTGGCCGCGGGCGCCGTCGGCCACAGTGTGGCGAGCCAGGACGGGGGCGAGGGTGGATATGCGCACGAGCGTCTCCTGCAGACTGTGGGTGCGGAGGCCGGAGGGATACCGGTGTGTGCCGACACGAACACGCACAGCAGGGAACTGCTGCTCCCCGCAGCCAAACGGGCGAGCAGTGGCCGGACCCGCACCTGTCGGGCAGACGGCCCGGCCGAGGACTGGGCGGGTCGGGCTCCTTACTCCGTTTAACGCGACACGGTTGCGCAGAAGCATCTTGGCGGCATATGTGCATCTTTATCTGGTTCTCTGCTGAGTGTTGAGGCTGCCTGCCGGGCGGCCCTGGACCTGTTCGGAGACGCATGATGCGTAAGACAGTCGTCGCTGTCGCCATGGCTGCCACCACGGCCGCCGCCATCCCGGCCGCCACCGCCACGCCGGCCCACGGCGGCTGGAGCAACGACGGCAAGAGCCTGATCAGCGTGGGACTGACCACGGACCAGCGCCTGGTCAGCTTCGACGTCCGCACCCCTGGCGACACGTGGGACCAGGGCCGGATCAGTGGCCTGTCCGGTGACCGCAAGCTGGTCGGGATCGACTTCCGCGTGCAGAACGGCAAGCTCTACGGCGTCGGCAACGCCGGCGGCATCTACACCATCAACCGCAGCGCCAAGGCGGTGAAGGTCTCGCAGCTCACCGTGGAGCTGGACGGCAAGAACTTCGGGGTGGACTTCAACCCGGCCGCCAACCGGCTGAGGGTGATCAGCGACACCGGCCAGAACCTGCGGCACAACATCGACGACCCCGCAGCGCGGTTCACGACCATCGAAGACGGCATGCTGACCAACCCGGCGACACCGCCCTCCACCGAGAGGCCGACCGCGAAGGGCGTCACGGGAGCGGCGTACACGAACAACGACCTCAACGCGGCTACGGCGACGACGCTGTTCGACATCGACACCGTCAACGACCGCGTCGTGGTCCAGTCCCCGGCCAACGCCGGTAACCTCGCTCCGACCGGCAGCCTCGGTGTCGACGCCTGCCCCTCCGCCGGTTTCGACATCTACTACAACCGGAAAACCGGCAACAACAAGGGCTTCGCCGCCCTGAAAACGTCGGGCAAGTACCGCTTCTACAGCGTCAACATCCTCAACGGTCGAGCCGACAGCCTCGGCACCTTCCCCCCCAACCGGCAGGTCTTCGACATCGCCCTGCCCCTTGCTCAGAACTGAACACAGCGGACAGATCGGGGGGGGGGGGGGGGGGGCCGGGCGGGCCGCGCCCGCCCCCCCCCACCCCCACCCCCCCGAGACCCCCACCCCGCCGGCCCCCCCCCGCCCCCCTGCGCATTCCCCGACACGCCGAGGCGCTCCCACCTGCCGCATATGTCTGCTTTCGCCGCGACCCTCTCCCGCCGCGCGATCCAGGTGTTCGTCAACGCTCGCACTCTCGCATCCTCCACTGTTCCGATCGGATGAAGATCCTGTCGGCGTCTTCAGTAGTTCTGAGCTGCGTCTTTAGATGGTGTGTTGATCGGGTTGTGAGTTTTTCTGTTGGTGGGGGCCAATCCGGGTACTGGGTGGGCTGCGAATCATGTGTGACAGGCCGACAGGGAGCAGTGGCTCGGGGAGGCATGGCGGGTGCGGTTACCGATAGGCAGGCGCGGGCGCGAGACGGACACCGTCTCTGCTCGTGGGCGCATGCTGCGTCGAGGCCTGACCGTTTTGGGACTGGCGGGCGCCTTCGTCGGAGCCGGCCTGCTCGTCGCTTCCGCCGCGCAGGCCGAAGACCATCCCGCGCACACCAGCAGCCCTGCCTCTACCCGTCCTGATGCCACTGAACGGCAGAGCCCGGACGGGCTGCTGTCCGGTGTGGGCAAGTCGGTAGGCACCCTGCTGGGTGCGGAGAAGCCGGTCAAGCAGTCGCCAGTCGGCGAGCGGAGTGCGGCTGCGGACGCCGGCCACCATGACCCGGCCTCCGCACCGGAGAAGAAGGCGTCGGCCTCGCGAGAGGCGGACGCGTCCCCGCCCGCACGGCATACCCGCGGACAGCAGCCTGCTGCGACCGCGAAGCACAAGAGCTCCGCCCCAGTCGGCCAGGACGGTCTGCTGGGGCGTGTGACCGCCCCCTTGACCGAGCGTGCGGGCAAGTCGGCCAAGCCGGTCACCGCTGGGCTGGGCAAGGCGACGGAGCCGGTCACCGCCCCGCCGGGTGAGGTAGTGGGGCATGTGGCAGCTCCGGTCACCGAGCCCGTGGGCCGGGCCCTGGCTCCGGTAACCCGCTCGCTCGCGCCCGTCACGGACGCACTGGCCCCGGTGACCGCTCCTCTCGCACAGGCGGCAGCGCCCGTGACAGGCGTGCTGGAGCCGGTGACGGCTCCGTTGCTGCGCCCGGTGACGGGGCCCCTTGCCCCGGTCACCGAACCGGTCACGTCGGGCACGGGGCTGTCGCCTGTGACGTCGCCGGTCGGCCTGACTCCTGAGCCCGCCGCACCGGGTCCCGGCGCTGGTGACGGTATACCGGCTCCGGGCGTCCCCGTCCCGTCGCCGGCCTTGCAGGTTCCGGCACCTCCTGCAGGTCCCGCCGCACCGGCGGCTCATCCCGATGCCGAGCGGACGGTCGGCCCTGCGGCTTCCGTCGCTGCTCCGTCCTGGAAGCAGGGCCAGGACGGAGCAGCGTCAGAGACGGCAGGTGGCCAGACACCCCCCGGTGCCTACGACTTCCCCGCCCCTCAGCACCGGCTTCCGGCCGGTACGACGGGTGCGATCAGCTCTTCCTCTTCGATGACCGGTGGCGCCGGCCCGGCGTGCGCACTGGCCGGTTCGGCCGGTGCCGGGAGCACCCCGCAGCGCGGCTCCCCGGCCTCCACGGCGCGGGACGTCAGTGTGGGCGGCCTGGTCCACGACGGCCGCGGTCCGCGCGTCCCCGGATAGTCACGCTCTTTCCAGACGGTCGGGGCACGTGCCAACACGGCACCCGTGCCAGCCTCCTGACCTGCTTCGGCTCCCTCTCGTCTGCTTGCTGTGGTGCGGGTGGTTGAGTGGTGGCGGGTCGTCTCGAAAGGGATCACGTACGCATGAACGCGAACATCAAGCGCGGCCTGCTGATCGCGGCCGCATCCGGTGGCCTGTTCTTCCTGGGCCAGACGGCGGCGCAGGCTTCCGAACAGCCCGCCCATACCGAGAGCGGTCTGACCTCCGTGGTGGACGGCCTTCTCGGCAGCGGGCAGCACGAGTCGAAGAGCCCGTTCGGTCCGGCGGCGGACGCCTCCGCGGACAACGAGTCCGGCGCCCGCTCGGGTGACACCGGCCGTGGCGGCGACGGCGGGAACGCCACCAGCTCCAACAAGGCCGCTTCCGGGAACACCGGCGACTCCGGGAATTCCGGTGCCACCGGCGGCAACCGGGCCGGCAACCTGTGCGTCCTCGCCGACTGCACCGCGCACGCCTCCTCGGGCGACAGCGGTGACACCGGCGACACGGGCTCGTCCGGCGACGCGTCCAACTCCTCGCACACTCGCGGCGGCGACGCCGGCCGCGGTGGGGACTCCGGCAACGCCCACGCCTCCGGCGCCGGCCACAGCTCGGCCGACGCGTCCAGCAAGAACAAGGGCCACGGTCACTCTCGTGGCTCGGACGCCGGCTCTTCCGCCGCGTCGTCGAACGAGTCCGGCGCCCGCTCGGGTGACACCGGCCGTGGCGGCGACGGCGGGAACGCCACCAGCTCCAACAAGGCCGCTTCCGGGAACACCGGCGACTCCGGTGACTCGGGCTCGACGGGCAACAACAGCGCGGGCAACATCTGCATTCTCGCCCGCTGCGACGCCTCCGCGACGTCCGGCGACTCGG
This sequence comes from Streptomyces sp. NPDC058534, assembly GCF_042717365.1. Classification (NCBI taxonomy): domain Bacteria; kingdom Bacillati; phylum Actinomycetota; class Actinomycetes; order Kitasatosporales; family Streptomycetaceae; genus Streptomyces; species Streptomyces sp. NPDC058534. The sequence goes on along the minus strand of NZ_JBHXNW010000031.1, from coordinate 80,114 downwards.
GCCGCACCGGTGACACCGGCGACTCGGGCGACGCCTCCAACTCCTCCTGGACCAACGGTGGCGACGCCGCACGGGGCGGCGACTCCGGCAACGCCAGCGCCCACGGCACCTCCCACGCCGACAGCCACGCTCGCAGTGAACGGAGCGGCTGGGGCTGGTGGCAGCAGGAAGGACAGCGCTCCTACCGGGTCCTGCCCGCCTGGGACGGCCGGGCGAACGACCGCGCCAACGCCTCAACCGCCGCCGGCAACCGAACTGGCGCAGCTTCGGGTGACACCGGTCGTGGCGGCGACGGCGGCAACGCCTCCAGCAGCAACACGGCGACCTCCGGCGACACCGGCGACTCCGGGAACTCCGGCGCTACCGGCGGCAACAGCGCGGGCAATCTCGTTGTGGGCCGCTATGACGAACACGGCTGGAGGGCCTCCAGCTGGCGTCACGGCTGGGAGTGGATGAACCACTCCACCGCTTCCGCCACCTCGGGCAACTCCGGCTCGACCGGCATGAGCGGTGACAGCGGCGACGCGTGGAACGCGTCGTGGACCAATGGCGGCAACGGCGCCCGCGGCGGCGACTCCGGCATGACCCACGCCGCCGGCACGAGCGAGGCCGCCTCCAAGGCCGGAGCCCACCACACGGGCGGCTGGGACTGGAGCCACCACCGCCACGACGACACCACAGCCGCGGCCGACTCCCGCAACGCCACCGGCACCACCTCGGGTGACACCGGCCGCGGCGGCGAAGGCGGCAACGCCACCAGCAGCAACAAGGCCTCGACCGGCACCACCGGTGACAGCGGCGACTCGGGCGCGACCGGCAACAACCGCGCGGGCAACATCGTCGGCGGCGACCGTGACCACGGCCGCGGCTGCAAGGACAACGGCAAGGGCTGGGCCGAGGGCGGCCACGGCTGGCAGCCGATGACCGACGCCAAGGCCACCACCGGCTCCGGAACCTCCGGCGCCACCGGCTCGACCGGTGACAGCGGGGACGCGTGGAACGAGTCCTGGACCACAGGCGGCCAGGGTGCCCGCGGCGGCGACTCCGGTAACTCCAACGCCCACGGCACCTCCAAGGCCACCGCGCACGCCATGCGCTGACCTGCTCCACAACCCCGCCTGAGATCAGGCAAAAACGAACAGAGAGCACGCCGTCGGCCCGGAACAGACCTAGATCTGTTCCGGGCCGACGGCGTGCGTCCGCGCGCACAGCGTGGACGACAGGCCGAGGGCGCCTGTGGCTACCAACCGTGAGGGCCGGGCGCGCCGGACAACAGTAACGACCAGCAAGGCCCCTCGGGCCTGCTGGACACCGCACAGGTGGGCTCGATCCACACAGGGTGGATGGACGGGCCGCACGTTCACGGTTGGGGTGGGGCATCCGCGACATGCTGGACATCACGCTCGTCCACCCGCACCTGGTGGTGGAGGTCGCCGTGGACGTCGCCCGAAACGCCGCTGGCCGATGCCGCCATCCCTCACGCTTCCACCGCGCACGCCTTGATCTGTCTCCCGAGACGTTGCCGCCGCACCGTGTGAAGCGTGCCGAACGTCCTAGGGGGTACGGATGAACGAGCCACTTCGCCGGGCCATGGCTCAAGCCCGGATGAGTGACAACCAGTTAGCCGAGCGGTGTGGTGTCGACACCAAGACGGTCGGCCGGTGGATCACGCAGACGGGGCGCGTGCCACACGCCAGACATCGATGGGCCGTCAGCGAAGCCCTCGGGGAGGACGAAACGGTGCTGTGGCCAGCCGCTACAAAGAAGCTCGTCAAGGCGGGGCCAGATCGCGAGGTGGCCGAAGTCTTCCCCTACCGGTCCGCGTGCCCGTCCTCCCTGTGGCGGTCACTGATCAGCAAGGCTGAACGGGAGCTGACCTTCGCCGGGTACACCAACTATTTCCTGTGGCTCGAGCAGGCCCGCTTCTCCAGTGGCCACGCCTACCTGAGCGTCTTCCGCTTCGACGACGACATGATCGTCACGCCGCTGTTGACGCACAGCGTGGGCCACGACGCGCCGACACTTCATCTGCGACGGCACCAGGACGACGGCCTGTTCGACCGGTTCGCCGCGCACGTCGAGGAACTGTGGACCCGAGGAACGCCAGTGTGGGAGGAACCCGATGGGCAGGCGTGACTATGAGAACGACCCCCAGGCACCGCAGGCCAACAGCCTGGTGCCAGCCGCCTCGGTGGTCGTGGTCGACGACACCGGCCGTATCCTGCTGCAGCGGCGCGTGGACAACGGCATGTGGGCACTGCCCGGCGGAGCGATGAACATCGGCGAGTCCCTGCCCGAGTGCGCCGTCCGGGAGGCGCGCGAGGAGACCGGCATCGACGTTGAGGTGGTCGGGATCGTCGGCACGTATTCGAACCCCCGGCACGTCTTCGCCTACGACGACGGCGAGGTACGCCAGGAGTTCTCGATCTGCTTCCTGGCCCGTCCCGTCGGCGGGCAGCCGGCCGTGTCCGACGAGTCCACCGAAGTCCGCTGGTTCGATCCGTCCGCCGTTGCCGATCTGCCCATGGTGAGCGGAGTCCGTAAGCGGGTGGACGACTGGCGCTCTGGCGCGATGCCTGCCCTCGGCTGATCACTGGACGTACGAAAGCGGCGATGTGGAGCGCCGCCCCCAGCGGGGCTGTTCGGTGCAACCTCTCGTGCAGAGGCTCGTAGGTTCGGCGCCCGATTGCCTGTCGAGCGGATTGTGGATGTCGGTGTGCGGGCGGCGCAGAGTAGGTCGGGGTGGGGCCCGAGCCGGATGGGGCGGGTGCGGCTCAGTCGAGGGGCTTGTCCAGTACGGCCTTGCGGTGGCTGAAGGTCTCCAGCGAGTAGCGGCCGTGGTAACGGCCCATACCGCTCTCGCCCACACCTCCGAACGGCAGCTCGGGCACGGTGAGATGGGCCACCGGCAGTCCGATTCCGACGCCACCCGAGGAGGTCTCCGCCACCAGCCGGTCGCGGGTCGCCCCGGACCGCGTGAACGCGTAGAGCGCCAGCGGCTTGTCCCGGTCGTTGACGAACGCGATGGCCTCCTCGAGGCCGTCGACCTCCACGATCGGCAGGATCGGCCCGAAGATCTCCTCGGCCATGACCGGTGAGTCCGGCGCCACGTCGGCGAGTACGGTGGGGGCGAGGTAGCGGCTCGGACGGTCGTGCTCACCGCCGACCACCACGCGGCCGGAGCCGAGAAGGCCCGTCAGCCGGTCGAAGTGCCGGTCGTTGACGATCCTGCCGTAGCCGGGGGTGTGGGCCGGATCGGTACCGTAGGTCTCCCGTACGGCCTTCTTCAGCGCGCCCTCCAGTTCGCGCGCGGTCCGCCGGTCGGTCAGGACGTAGTCCGGGGCGACGCAGGTCTGCCCGGCGTTGAGAAACTTCGTGGACACCAGCCGGGCGGCCACCGTCGCGAGGTCCGCGTCCCGGTCGACGAACGCCGGCGACTTTCCGCCGAGCTCCAGGGTGACCGGGGTCAGGTGCTCGGCAGCAGCGCGCATCACGACGCGGCCGACGGAGCCGTTGCCGGTGTAGAAGATGTGGTCGAAGTGCTGCTCCAGCAAGGCGGTGGTCTCCGGTACGGCACCCTCCACCACGGCCAGCGCATCGCTGTCGACGAAGCGCGGCAGGAGGTCGGCGATGACGCGGGAGGTGGCCGGAGCCAGCTCGCTCGGCTTGGCGACGACGCAGTTGCCCGCGGCCAGCGCGCCGACCACCGGGGCGAGCAGCAGCTGCGCCGGGTAGTTCCACGGCGCGATGACCAGTACGACGCCCAGCGGGTCCTGCACGGTCCACGCGGTGGTTCCCGCGCCGAGCCGCTCCGGAACCTCGACGGGCTCGGGCCGCAGCCAGTCGGCCAGCCGCTCCAGGGTGTGGTCGATCTCACGCACGGTGAAGTCGATCTCCGTGCGGAACGCTTCGGCCTCGCCCTTGCCCAGGTCCGCCAGCAGCGCGGCGGCGAGGTCTTGGCCGTGCTCGGTCAGCATCGCCCGCATGCCGCGCAGCTGCTCAGTGCGCCAGGAGAGCGGCTTGGTGCGCCCTGCGCGGAAGGTGGTGCGCAGCCGCGTGACTGCGTCGGCGGGGTGTTCAACGGTGGACTGCACCATGGCTCCTGTACGGGGTGGGGGGGTGTGCACATATGGAGACGCGCATGTATGTGTATAGGCCAACAATGAGCTGTGGCTGGTTCTTCCCCCCGCCGGCGGGCAATGCGCAGGTCACGACAGCGGGCCACCGTCTCGCAGCGGTCACCGATGCCTGGAGACGGGGACAGCGGGATGCACCGACGTGACCACCTGGCGCAAGGTGGATCGTCTTCCGCCCGCACGCTGATCAAAACGGGTGCCGGGGGTGTGTGAGCGGCGTAAGCGGGGACACCCGGTGTGCAGGCCAAGTCGGCGTGTTTCCCTAGGGTGGCCGACCTGGCTGAGGCTTCCCCGGTTCTAACCGTGAGCTGGGGGAGCCGCCGTATCCGGTTCAGAAGCCGCCTTTTTCGCTGACCTGGCGGGCGACCTCGCGGAGTTTGATGTTCTTCTCCTGCGAATAGCGGCGCAGTACGTCGAAGGCCTGGTCCTCGGTGAGGTGGCGGCTGCCCATGAGGATGCCCATGGCCTCGCCGATGAGGTGGCGGGTGGCGACGGCCTCTTTCATCTGCGCGTGGGAGCGTGCGCCGGAGAGGGCGACCGCGGCGTGGGAGGCCAGCAGCCAGCCGGCCGTCTCGCTGATCTCGGTGAAGGCGCCGGGCTTGTGGGAGTAGATGTTCAGCGCCCCGAGCTCCTCATCGTCGGTGTAGAGCAGGAATCCCATCATGCTGCCGATGCCCAGTGTCCGGGCCTCGGGCGCGTAGGAGGGCCAGCGGGGCTGCTCATGGGTGAAGTCGGCGATGCGGAAGACCCGTCCCGCCGACCTGGTATGAGCGGCGTCGAAGCACGGCCCCTCCCCGAGCCGCTCCTGAAGCTGGTCGCTGTCGATGACCAGTCGGCCGGTGGGCGCGAGGGAGTCCACCTTCCGGCCGCGCAGGATGAGGATTCCGGACTCGTCACAGCCCTCCACCAGCTCGGTGGCCGCCCCGGTGATCCGCGCCAGCGTGGCATCCACCGACTTCTGGGCCAGCAGGTCCCGCGCCATCGAGGCCATCTGCTCCGCGAACTCACGCCAGTCCATGCCCAGCCTCCGCCTCTGCACGCTCGTAAGGTGCTCCGCCGTCCAGCGTGGCACACACCGATCGGCGTGCCACCAGCGGAAGGCTTGGGCGAAGCCTCGCCGCCACCGCCTGGGTCACCGGTTCCGCGCCCAACCCGTCGTGCTGTCGGGAGCGACCGGTGTCAGGACACCACGCGAAGGGCGAAGGCGAGGGAGCGGGTGAAGATCTGCTCCACCTGGGCGTCGGGTACCCCGTACCAGCCGTGGTCGGCGCCCGGGACCGTCCACAGTTCGACCGGTGACGAGCCGGCCTCCTCCAGTGCCGCGGCGAGGGCCTCGCTGTGCGAGCAGGCCACCATGGAGTCCTGCTCGCCGTGAACGAGCAGGAACGGGGAGGCGCCGGCGTGGACTTGGGTGACGGGACTGGCCGCGCGGGCGCGTTGCGGGGCGGCCGCCGGTGCCGCGCCGAGCATGAGCGCCTCGGGGGAGGCGGTGTCCTCCGGCGTGAAAGGGCCTCGCGCGGTGGTCAGGTCGCTCGGTCCGTACCAGATCACCGCCCCGGCCGGTGAGGGGTCGGTGTGGGTGAGTGTGAGGAGTGAGGCCAGGTGGCCGCCGGCGGACTCTCCCCACGCCACCGTCCGCCCGGTGTCGATGCCCAGCTCCGCGGAGCGCAGGGTGAGCCAGCGCAGTGCGGCGCGCAGGTCGTCGAGCGGGGCGGGGAAGGGGGCCTCGCCGCTGAGCCGGTAGTCGGCGCAGGCAACGGCGAAGCCCTCGGCCGCGATGCGCGTGAACGGGCCCGGGGTCCAGTGGCGCGTACGCATGCCCAAGTCGTCGCGCCGCCCCCGTCGCCAGGCGCCGCCGTGCACGAACAGCACCAGCGGAAGCCGCTCCGCCCCGGCATGCTCCGGCAGCCACAGGTCGAGCTCCAGCGGACGGCTTCCCTCCACGGGGAGGTACGGCACGCCGCGCATTTCGCGTACGCCGACCTCGTTCGGGGGCGCGTGCGGGAGCGGAGCGTGGTCGGGGTGGGGCGCGGAGATCAGTTCGCGCAGCGAGGGGCCGGACTCCGACTCCGTCATGGCGTCCGCCACTGATGGTCGGGCAGGAAGCGCACGTCGAACCGCTCGGGCACGGTCTCGAACCTGCCGGGTTCCGGGACGACGGGCCGGTGCGGCAGTCCCATCTGCTCGGCCGGTACGCCGAGGTTCTCGAAGAACCGCTCGAAGGTCCCTCCGGGGCCGGCCGCGACGCCGACGACCTGGCTGTGGTGGCGCTCCATGCGGTAGGCGTGCCGGCAGTTCTTCGGTACGAAGCCGAAGTCGCCGGGGGTGAGGAGCTTCTCCTGCTGCTCGCCCTCGGTGTCCTCCACGAAGAGTCGCACCGCGCCCTGCGTGACGTAGAAGACCTCGTGGGTGTCGGTGTGCACATGGGCGGGGATGAGTTCGCCCCTGGGGCCCTCGACGGTGAAGAAGTTGAAGGTGTTCTCGGTCTGCTCGCCGCCCGCGTAGATGGTGATCAGGTCGCCGAACAGGTGGGCCCGGTCTCCCTCGCCCTTCTCGATGAAGTAGGGCTTGCCCGGTTCCGCGGGGATGCGTGACGCCCGCCGGTAGCGGGTGGCGTACTCGATGGTCATGCCGTCTCCCTGGATCGGTCTCCGCGCTGAATGTCAGGTAGCCTGACATGAGAGACTGTCGGTAATCAAGCACTGGATGCGAGCCCGGCCCACTCGTGAGGAAACGATGCAGTCCACCCGCCGCTACCTTCCGCAGTTGCTCGGTGAGGCCCGGCGGTGGTTCGAGGAGGGGCTGCTGGCCGCCCTGGAGGCGGCCGGTGCCGTGCCGGTGTCCCCGACCCAGGCGCAGCTCTTCGCCGTACTGGACGACGAGGGCGCCACGGTCTCGGAGCTCGCCCGGCGTATGGGCGTCACCCGGCAGACGGCGCATCAGGCCGTGCACGGCTTGATCGCCGCGGGGCTCCTCGATCAGGTCGCCGACCCCGACTCCCTCCGGCAGCGGCTGATCCGGCGCACCGAGGAGGGGGAACGCGCGCACCGCCAGGCCGGCCTCATCCTCGAGCGGCTGGAGGAGCGGCTCACCGAGCGGATCGGCGGGGAGGCGGTCGACGCCCTGCGGGCGGCGCTGGAAGCGCCCTGGGGCCGGCCGCCCGGCCCGGGCTCGGGCTGAACGTCAACACCACACACCCTCGAACGGGCTAATATGTACATATAGGGCTTTTCGGTCTTCTTGGTTGAGTGGCAGGTCCAGGCCGCTCGGCGCCCTCTCGGGAAGGCAAGACGATGACGGACACCACTCAGCGCAGTGACCACGGGACCTCGGCCGGGCCGTCTGCCGTCGGCAGGCGCCAGGGCTTCGGGGGGCGGGATCAGTCGGCGGTCCAGGGGCGTACGAGCATCGCGGACATCGTGGTGCTGAAGATCGCCGCGATGGCGACCCGCGAGGTCGGCGGAGTCCACGAGATGGGCAACACCTTCCGCCGTGCGGCCGGCGCCGTACGGGATGCCACTCCGGGCGCGGGGCGGGCGTCCGTGACCCGGGGGGTGAAGGCCGAGGTCGGTGAGCGGCAAGCGGCGATCGATCTGGCGATCGTGGCCGAGTACGGCGCCCGGATCGGCGACGTGGCCGACGAGGTACGCGAGAACGTGATCTCCACCTTGGAACGGCTGACGGGGCTGGAAGTCGTGGAAGTGAACATCTACGTCAGCGACGTCCACCTCCCCGACGAGGAGGAGAACGAGCCGGAGAGCCCGCGGCGCCTCGAATAGCGGTGACCGGCGTCAGCGGCCGAGCCTGGCCAGTGCCGTGCACAGGGCCGCGCGTACCTCCGGTGGTGGAGGCGGGCCGGCGTTCTCGGTGCCCGCGGTGACCGCGGCGGCGATGTCGCGCAGCTTCGTGTTGGACAGCTGGGAGGCCTCCCGCAGGATGTCCCACGCCTCGTCCGAGGTGCAGGCGTGCAGCGCCATGAGTACGCCCCTGGCCTGGTCGATGACCGGCCGGGACGCGATCGCCTGGCGCAGCTGGTCGACCTCCTCCTCCAGGACGTGCAGCCGCTCGGCGCCGGTGGTGGTGCGCAGGGGGTCGGTGGTGTCCAGACCGGCCAGCTCCAGGACCCGCAGCGGCTGGCCCTGCCAGTTCGCCGTCGTCGCCGGCACCGCCTCCCGGTGGCTGTAGCCGCCCAGCAGGTCGAGGAACCGCAGCCCGCCCGGGTCCATGAACTCCACGTCGCCCATGTCCAGGTCGAGCCGGGAGACGCCGGCCGGCAGCGCGGCCAGGGCCTCGGCCAGGATGTCCGTGCACCCGTGGACGAGCCGGCCGCGCGCGGCGAGCAGCGCCCGCCCGGCGGTCACCCTGCCGTCGATGACCAGGAAGGAAGGCTGCCCCGACAGACGCGGCGGTGCCTTTGAGGTCATGTCACCGCCTTGTCCGTCCATGCTGTTCCCCGACAGTCCCGGCGGACGCTCGCGACGTCGCTCGGTCCCCTTCTCCGTGGCGCCTGCCCGCCGTAGGGCGGACTACACCCGGCGGTGGGGAATGAGCGGCCCACGAGAGGGTAAAGGCAGTGCCGGTGCGCCCCATGCCCACGCGGTCACAGCGGCGACCACCAGGTCACCGTCGTGCCGTCCGCCGGGTGCCCGGCGTGCTCCTCGCGCTCGCCGCCCTCCTCGCGCTCGCCGTCGTCGAAGACCGTCAGCCGTACGCCGTCCCGGCCCCCGTCCGCCGCCGCGCCGGTCGCGTCCACGGTGACCTCGACGCGGGAGACGGCCGCGCGGGCGGTCGCGTCGGTCAGCGCGCGGCGCAGGGTGGTCAGGAGGTGGCCGGCGACCCGGTCGGGTACGCGGGTGTCGACGGCGCCCCTGAAGTGGGCGGACGGGGCGAAGCCGAGCCGGGCGGCGGCGGACGCGGTCTCGCGCAGGACCCGGCCGCGCAGCCCCGTCGGCGGATCGGCCGGCGGCTGCTGGAGCGCGAAGATCGCCGTACGGACCTCCTGGACCGTGGACCGCAGCTCGTCCGCCGCCCGCGCGAGGATGTCGCGCACGTCCTCGGCGCCATCGCGGCGCTGCGTCGACTCCAGCATCATGCCGGTGGCGAACAGCCGCTGCACCACCAGGTCGTGCAGGTCCCGCGCGATGCGGTCGCGGTCCTCGTAGACCGCGAGCCGCTCCCGCCCGCGCCGCGCGTCGGCCAGCACCAGGGCGAGCGCGGCCTGCGAGGCGAACTGGGTGGCGAGCCGCCGCTCCAGGTCCGTGTACTGGCGTTCGCCGCGCCGGCGGGGCAGGGCGAGGGTGCCGATCAGCCGGCCGTTCGCCTGCAGCGGCAGCATCATGCTCGGCCCGAACCGGTGCCGTACGTGCGTCGTCATCCGCGCATCGGTCGCCGAGTCGGTGAGGAAGACCGGCTCGCCGCCGAGCAGTTGCTCCAGGACGGGGCTGCCCGGCGCGATGGTGGCGCCCACGATGCCACCCGGGTCGTCGAGCGTCGAGGCGGTCACGATCCCCATGCCGCCCTCGGCGGTCGGGTGGAGGATGACGCCCGCGGACGCGTCGGCGAGCAGCCGGGCCCGCTCGGCGACCGTGGTCAGCGCGTCGTCCGCGCTCTCCTCGGTGAGCAGCGCCGTGGTGACGGCCGCCGCGCCCTCGATCCAGCGCTCGCGCTGCCGTGCCGTCTCGTACAGCCGGGCGTTGCCGATCGAGATGCCGGCCTGTGCCGCCAGCACCCGCAGCAGTTGCTCGTCCTCGGCCGTGAAGGGGCCGGCGCCCGCCCGGCCGGCCAGCCGCAGCTCGCCGAACGCCTCGTCCCGCACATGGATCGGCACCCGCAGCCGGGGCGCCGTCGCCGCCACGGGTTCCGGGCCCGGGGTGCGGATCTCGGCGAGGCCGTCCCGGCTGGGGTCGAGCATCGCCAGGGCCGCGCGGTCGGCGCCGGTCAGTTCGGCGGCGCCGTCCACGAGGTGCTGGAGGGTGCCGCGCAGGCCGAGGTCGGTGCCGACCTCCAGGACGGCTTCGAGGAGGCGGGTCAGTCGGGGCGCGGGCTGCGCGGTCATACCGTCCGGCTTCCTCGAAGTGCCCGGCCCTCTCGGCGGCGGGTCAGTCGGACGCGGCCGGCTGGAGCGCGAGCGGCTCGACCCGGCCCTCCAGCATGCAGCCGAGCCCCTGGACCGCGCACACGTCGGGCCGCTCCGCGATGTGCACCGGCATGCCCGTGGCCTGACGCAGCATCTGGTCGAAGCCGGGCAGCAGCGCGCTCCCGCCGACCATCATGATCCCGCGGTCGGCGAGGTCCGCGACCAGGTCCGGCGGGCAGTCCCGCAGCACCCGGCCGATCCCGTCGAGCACGCCCGTCAGCGGCGTCTGGATGGCGTTGCGCACCGACGCGGTGTCGACCTGCACCGAGCGCGCGAGGCCGGTCGCCACGTCCCGGCCGTGGATCTCGGTGGACGCCGGCCCCTGCGGGGTCAGCCCGTTGCCGGAGAGGGTGAGCTGCAGCGGACGTACGGACTGGCTGGGCAGCACCAGCTCGTGCTGGTGGCGCAGGAGCTGCACGATCGCGTGGTCCACGGCCTCGCCGCCGACCGGGATGCGCGCCGCGGTCACGATCGAGCCGAGGGAGAGCACCGCGACCTGGGTGGCGTGCGCCCCGCACACCATGATCATGGTCGCCTCGGGCTGCTCCACGGGCAGTCCGCAGCCGACGGCCGCGGCGATCAGCGTGTCGACCAGTTCCACGCGGCGTGCGCCGAGTCCGACCAGCGTCTCGATCGCCGCCCGCTGGGCCAGCGGATCGGCGTCGTGCGGAGTGCAGGCGGCGGCGCGCAGCCGGGGTTTGCGGCGCAGGGCGCGGCGGACCTTGTCGCCGAGCAGATGCCGCAGCATGCGCTGGGCCATCTCGATGTCGACGACCGTGCCGCCGGACACGGGCCGCACCACCCGGATGTAGCCGGGGGTGCGGCCGGTCATCTTCTCCGCCAACTCACCGACCGCGATGAGCGCGCCGGTGCGGGTGTTGACCGCGGCGGCGGACGGCTGGTCGACGACGAGCCCGGCGCCCTTCACGTACACGCGGGTCCGTGCCGCGCCCAGGTCGACGGCGAAGTGGCAGCGGCGCAGCTGCTCCAGACTGGCGGTCCTGGCGGTCATGGCGGATCCTCCCGAGAGCGCGACCGTACGGCCGCCCGGTGGCCGGCCTTGCTGGCATCGTGCGCGGGAGCGGGAACGGGCGCCCGTTGGAGGGGGCCGGGCGGGGGGCCGCCGAACGGGCGGTGTCCGGCGGGCGTTCCCCTCGGCGCTCCCGGCCGCGCCCGGTCAGCCGTTCTCGGCCGCCGTCAGCAGCGGACGCAGGTCCGGTACGAGGAGGGCGTCGTCGTCGGCCGCGCTCAGCTCCCGCCGGCCCCGTTCGCCGCCGCAGTGGCCGATGAACGGCAGACCGAGCGCACGGGCGGCGGACTGCTCGGCGACGGACGAACCGACCATCACGCACGTGCCGACGGCGGTGTCGAGCCGCTCCAGGGCCCGCAGGAGGACGTCCGGGTCGGGCATCAGGCGGGTGAGGTCGGTGCCCCTGCCGTGCACGTCCCCGGCGAGGGCGTCCAGCAGGCCGCGTCGTCGCAGGTAGGCGGTGACCGGGGCGGGGTCCCGGTCGGTGACCACGGCGGTGCGCACCCGCCGGGCGTCCAGCGCCAGCACCAGCCGGTCGGCCAGCGGAACCGGCCGGGCGGTGCGTGCCGCCCGCGCCTCGTGCCGGTCGAGGCGGAGCCGTACGTCGGGGGCGACCCGGTGCCCCGCCAGCGCCCGGACGAAGTCGAGCGTGCCCGCGTATCCGTCCGTCGAGACCCGGGGCAGCGGTACGCCGGACAGCGCGTCCTCGGGGTCGCGCTCCTCGACGAAGAGCCGCGCGATGTCCAGCAGCACCTCTCGCTCGGCGGCCGGCCGGTACAGCCGGGCCAGTACGTCGTCGAAGCCGAGGAGCACGCAGTCCGCGCCGGCGATCAGGTCCCGGGGCGTGCGAGGCGCCCGGCGGTGCGGGGTGGCGGTGCGGCCGGGCGGCCGGAAGGTCCAGACGACGCGGTAGCCGGGCACCTCGGCACCGGCGAGATCGAACTCGCCACCCTCCCGGGCCGCGGCGAGGAACTGCCCGGCCAGCTCGGCGACCACCTCACGCACGTCGGTCGCCCGGTTGCGCACCGCCTCGACCGGGTCCTCGACCTGCCACTTCGCCCTGACGGTGGCCACGCCCGTGCCGACGGGGTGTTCGGTCAGGTCGACCTCGAAGTACTGCCCGGCCGCGCGGATGGCCGGCGGCGCGGACCGCACCACGTCGGATTCCGGGAGGGCGAGCGTGCCGTCGGGCAGCCGCAGGACGAAGGCCAGGGAACCGTCGCGCGGGGCGACGGGGAGGCCGCCGCCGGGCGGCATGGGGTGCGGCCCGCTCACCGCCCGGCCGTCCGACGCCTCCACTCCCGGGTCCCCGGCGCGGTCGACCGGGCGGTACCAGCCCGTGTCGTCGTCCAGCGGCCGGAACAGGTCCGGAGCGAAGACGGGTCCGTCCTCCGCCGCCTCGTGCACCTCGTCGTAGTAGAGGGAGTCGGAGAGGACGACGACCGCCTGCGCGCCGGAGGCGTCCAGGGCCGTGCCGGCCGACTCGGCGTCGGCGCGGAAGGACTGCTCCTCGGTTCCGTCCAGCCGGAACTCCACCTGCCAGAACTCCACGCACAGCCGCGGGCCGCCGATGTGCGCCAGCTGTCCGGGCAGGCCCTCCACGGCCGCCCGCAGGAGCGGGGCGGCCTCCACCTGCGGCTGCAGCAGGACGAGCAGGCCCTCCCCGTCGTCCACGAGTTCGTACGCGGTGCCGTCGAGCCCGCTGTCCGCCAGCAGGTTGGTGACCAGGGTGCGCAGCGCCGCGTGGGCCTCCTCGCCCCGGGGGCCGTCGGCGAAGGAGAAGCGGGCGCAGTCGCGGAAGTCGGTGTCGAAGTCGTCCCGCGCCCCGAAGTCGTCCTCCGCCTCGACGACCGTGCCGTCGAGGTCCTCCTCGGCAGCTTCCTCCGGCTCCTCGGGCTCCTGCCGGTCCTCCGGCCGCTCCTCGGGCTCCGCCGGTTCCTCCAGCCGGGGCGCCCAGAGGTCGTCCTCCGTGGGGAACGGGCCCTCCGGCAGCTCGTCCGGCGCCGACACCGTCCCGTGCGCCGCGTCGTCCCGGTCCGACGGGCTGCCGTCGTACTCCGACCACGGGGCGTCGTCCACCGGCTCGGCGTGCTCCTCGCGCAGTTCCCGGCCCAGCGCCGCCAGGGCCGGACTCCGCCCGCCGGACAGCTCGTACTCCTCGTACACCTCCAGGGCCTCCGCGCCCCGGCCCTGGCGGCGCAGCGCGATCAGGTAGAGGCGGCGGAAGTCCTCCCGGTGCGGGTGGGCGCGCAGCAGGCCGGACAGTTCGGCCGAGGCCCGGTCGTAGTCGCCGAGGGACAGGTCGAGTTCGGCGCGCTTGGTGTGCAGGGCGAGGCGGAGCCGCAGGAGCCGGGTGCGGGCGGTGCGGGCGGCGTGGCCGGGCACGTCCGCGAGGGGCTCGGGGCCGCGCCAGAGCGACAGCGCCTCGGTGACCAGGGCGCGGGCCACGGTGGGCGCCCCCTCCAGCCGGGCCGCGTCGGCGCGCCGTACCAGCTCGTCGCAGCGCACCAGGTCCACGTCGTCGGCGCTGGTGTGCAGGGCGTGGCCGTGGGCGGACATCGCCAGGACACCGGGGCCCAGGACGTCCGCCAGCCGCGTCGCCAGCCGGGTCAGCTCGCCGCGCGGGTTGCGCGGTTCCTCGCCCGGGTCCCACAGGCCCCACCGCAGCTCCTCGTGCGTCACCGTCCGGCCGTGCTTGAGCAGCAGCATGGCGAGCAGCGCGCGCGTCTCCGGCTCAAGGTCCCCGGACCCGTCCGGCAGCGTGACCCGCAGCGGGCCCAGGGCGCGGTAGCGGCGCGGCTCGTACGCCTCGCCGGCCCGGGTGAGCGAGCGCTGGTCCGTGAGCAGGTCCACGCCCTGGGCCTGCGTCGCCGCCGAGGTGGACATCAACTGGTCGAAGGCGTGCGCGTATGGGAGGCGCAGGGCGGCGGGCAGCCGGTCCAGATGGCGGGAGTCGATCGGGAGGGTCAGCCGCGCGCTGCCCGAGGTCAGCTGCAACAGGATGTCGCACAGGGCCCGGAGGTCCTCGGAGCGTCCGGACGGGCCCGGGTTCCGGCCCGGTTCGAAGAGGCTGAGCCGGACCGTGCCGTCCGGCAGCAGGACCACCCGGGACGCCTCCAGGCCGCCGTGCGTGACGCCCGCCCGGTGCAGGGCGGTGAGGGCACGCGCCAACTGCGCCCCGACCGACACCACCAGTGGCGCCGGCAGCCGTCGGGCGTTCGACCGGGCGAGCGTGTGCAGAGCGATACCGTCCAGGTGCTCCATGACGACGTACGGGACGTCGTCCTCGATGCCGGCGTCGAGGACGGTCACCACGTTCGGGTGGGTGATCTCCGTCAGGCGGCGTACGTCCCGCAGGAACGCGCCGCGCGAGGCGGGGTCGGGGTCCGGGTCGTGCAGCCGGACCGCCACGGTGCGGTTCGCCTCGGTGTCCTCGGCCAGCCACATCCTCCCGGTCGGCGCGAGCCGCCGGGCCGGCCGGTAGCGGGCGCCCAGCGCGGGCGGGAAGGGCGAGCGGCCCGCGGGCCGCTCCGGTGCGGACAGCTGCCGGGCGCTCTCCTGGCTGATCGCGGCGAAGGTCTCGCCGCCGTCGGCCCGTTCGGTGCCGTCCCGGGAGGGAACCAGCGCGCGGAACTCGCCCGGTGACCGCCCCGCCCGCTCGTCGATCAGGGCGCCGGTGCGCAGCAGCAGTTCGTGGGTGCGGTTGCGGGCGGTGCGGGGCAGACCGCGCAGCAGGAGGTCGCGCACGCCGGGGCGGAAGGCGTACGAGCCGGGCGGCCCGGCGACCGTGGTGAGCATGCCGCTGAGGACGATCTCGGCCAGGTGCTGGGGCCGGGGCTCCGGCTCGACCGCGGCCTGCACCAGCCGCATCACCGGCAGGTCCGGGCGCCCGAGCGCGAGGTGACCGGCCAGCCGGAACGCCTGGGGGGACGCGCTCGCGCGAAAACGCAGCACCAGTTCCCCGGCGGACAGCCGCGTGACGTCGGCGCGGTCGTCGGCGTCCGCGGGCAGCGGGCGGTGCAGCACGGCGGCCGCACCCGGGTGCCGGGTGCCGCCCGGACTCGCGACCAGGGAGGCCCAGTTCGCCAGCCACTCGGGCCCCGGTTCCAGCACGGGGAGGTGCACGGCGGGGCCGGGGGCCGGGGGCGCGGCGTCGTCGTACGGGGTGAAGGCGAGCGACGCGCTGGGCGCGGCCCGGTGCGGGGCCGACAGCCGGCCCGGGACCGGCGGCAGCGCGGTGTCCCGCCACAGCTGCTCGGGGAGCGGCTGGAGAACGGCCAGCGGTGTGCGGTGGGCCCAGCGGCGCAGGGTGTCGAACCAGCGGGTGCCGGCCGGGCCCTCGCGCCACTGCGGTCCCATGCAGTCGCTGATCAGCAGGGTGACCGTACGGCCGTCGGCGGGCGCCTCGGCCCCCTCGCCGCGGACGGTGCCGTCGGCCTCCGCGCGGTGCAGGACGACGGTGCGGAAGACGCCCGACTGGGCGAGCGTGGCGTGCAGTTCGCGTACCAGCGGCTGCCAGACGGGCATCGTCGGGCCCGCGTCGTGCACCAGGTTCAGCCGCAGCCAGCGCTCCCGCACCGGACGCAGCACCGGCAGCCACCCGTCGGGCCCGGCACCCAGCCGCGCGATGCGGTCGGCGGTCGCGGCCTCGTCCACCTCGTGGCCCACGGGCGCGTCGGTACGGCGCTTCAGCGGGCGCAGGGAACGCTGCAGCGCCAGCGTGTGGCGCAGCATCGGCGGGGCGGGTGCGAGCAGGGCGCTGTGCGGTTCGGCCGCCGACGTCCCCGGCGCGGGGGCCGTGGAGGGCAGGCGCAGCGGGGTGCGGGAGGCGTCGGACGCGTCGGACGTGGCGGTCGGCGCCCCGGGCGGGTCGTCGCGGGGCTGCCGCACCGGCCCGCGCTCCGTCTCCGGGCGGGGTGCGGGGCCGGGCGGTGCGGGCTCCCCGGCCGCCTGGCCGGTCGCTCCGTCGTCCGTCGGCCCAGGGGTGGTCGCCGGGTCCATCTGCCCGGCCAGCCAGAGCAGTTCGGCCAGCTCCAGCGGGGTCGGGCGGACACCCGAGGAGACCCGGCCGAGGAGGTCGGCCAGGCGGGGCAGGGGCTCCGGTGAGCCGGGGCGGTCGGCCGGCATCAGAAGGCGTCGGGCTGCGGGGACCTGCCCAGGTAGGGCATCAGCTGCTCCGCCAGCTCGTCCAGGGAGTCGGCGCCGAGGCCGGAGGAACGGGCCAGGTAGATGGCGTTGAGCAACTGGTCCGTGGCCAGTTCGCCGCCGCCCACCCGGGACAGGAACCGGTGGATGAGCCGCTGCGCGTACCCGTCGGGCTCGCCCAGGTGGGCGCGGACGATCTCGGCGAGGTGGTCGTCGTCCGGCTGCCGCAGGCGCAGCGAGACGCAGCGGCGCAGGAACGCGGGCGGGAACTCGCGCTCGCCGTTGCTGGTGAGGACGACGAAGGGGAACTCCCTGCAGCGGACCCGGCCGCGCTCCACCGGGACCCGCTGGTCGGTGCCGTCGATCAGCACCTCGGCGTGCCCGTCCGGGGTGTCCCGCGACGCCCGCACCAGTTCGGGGATCTCGTACTGGCCCTCCTCCAGGACGTGCAGCAGGTCGTTGGGCAGGTCGAGGTCGCTCTTGTCGATCTCGTCGATCAGCAGGGCGCGCGGGCGGGCGTAGGGGAGCAGGGCCGTGCCGAGCGGGCCGAGGCGCAGGTGGTCCTCGATACCGGTGGCCGCCGCCGGGGCGTCGGGGCCCTGCGGGGTGTGGCGCGCCGCGTACAGCCGGGAGAGCGGGTCGTACGTGTAGAGGCCGTCGTGCAGCGTGCTGCGGCTGGTGATGTTCCACCGCAGGACCGGGCCGAGCCGCAGTTCGCGGGCGACGGCGTAGGCGAGGGACGACTTGCCGGTGCCGGGCGGGCCGGTGACCAGCAGCGGGCGCCGCAGGTACAGCGCCGCGTTGACCAGTTGCACCGTCTGCTCCGTGGCCTGGTACGTCACGGCACGGTGCGCGCGGTCCGGCGAGGCGGCCGGGTCGGCGCCGTCCTCGACGGGCGCATCGAGCACGGGCCCGCCGGCGAAG
Organism: Streptomyces sp. NPDC058534; assembly: GCF_042717365.1. Taxonomy (NCBI): domain Bacteria; kingdom Bacillati; phylum Actinomycetota; class Actinomycetes; order Kitasatosporales; family Streptomycetaceae; genus Streptomyces; species Streptomyces sp. NPDC058534. Next base: position 62,743 of record NZ_JBHXNW010000031.1, on the reverse strand, counting down.
GCCCGCCAGGGCGGCGGCGGGGGCAGCTGGGTGATGCCGTCGTGGGGAGCCGGGGCGCCGGTGTAGACGGGCCACAGGGGCATGGGTTCTTCTCTCCGGGCGATCGGGGTGGCGGGTGGTCGTGGGGGTGGCGGCCCGTTCGTCGGGGGTGGCGCCCTGGTCGTCGGGGACGGCGGGTGGTCGTCGGGGTGGCGGCCCGTTCGTCGGGGTGGCGCCCTGGTGGTCGGGGTGGTGGGTGGTCGGCCGGGCGGAGACCTGTTCGTCGGGGTGGTGGCCTTGTCTTCGATACGGCGGGTGGTCGTCGGGGTGGCGGGTGGCCGTCGGGGCGGCGCCTGTTCGTCGGGGTGGTGGCCTTTTCCTCGATACGGCGGGTGGTCGTCGGGGTGGCGGGTGGCCGTCGGGGCGGCGCCTGTTCGTCGGGGTGGCGAGCGGTTCTTCGGTACGGCGGGCGGTCGTTGGGACGGTGGGCGGTCGTCGATTCGGCGGGCGGCCATCTGTACGGCGGGCGGTCGTCCGGACGGGGGCGGTTCATCGGCGACGTCGCCCCGTCAGCCGACGGGTGAGTGCAGCAGGGCGGCGGGCTCGGTGAAGCAGCGGGGGTCGTCCCACAGCAGCTGGACGTTGCGCGCCCAGTGACCGTCGGGGTCGTCGGCCGCCTCGGCCGTCTCGCGCAGCTCCATGACCAGGCGGGGGAGTTGGGACGGCGGCACGTCCGCCACCGACTCCGCCAGCTCGTCGAGGAACGCCGTGCCCGGACAGGGATCGTCGTGTCCGTCGCCCGAGCACCCCCGGCGCGGCCACAGCAGTACGGGCACGGGGACGGTGAGACCCACCTCGAAGTGCTCCCGCGCCGTCGTCGGCGGGGTGCCGAAACCGGCCAGCTCCGCGTCGTCCCGCAGCCGCTTGCGCAGGCCGGCCGGCCGCTCCGGGGTGCCGCAGTCGACGCGCCGCAGCGGCACGCCCCGACTGGCCCCGAGCTTGCCCCACTTCTTGCGCAACTGGTGGCGGAGCCGTCCGCTGCGGTGGCGGTGGCGGTCGGTGACGACCAGCGGGTAGGCGCAGCCGAGGGGCGTGGAGTCGTCCTCGCCGCACTCCCAGTGCGCCACCGGTTCGTTGAGCCACTCGCGCGGCAGCACGAAGGTGAGCAGTTCGTCGGCGCCCGGGTCGAGCTGGGTGCACGCCTCGTCGATGTGCTCCTGAACGAAGGCGCGCACCGCGCTCCGGGCCAGCCGGCGCGAGCCCACCGGGCGGCGCTGGCCGTCCCGGTAGGCGGACACCTCGACGGTGACCTGGTCGGCGCCGGCGCCGCTGTGGTCGATCTCCACGACGATCGGCGACCAGGTCGTGGGGCGCGACGGCGGTGCGTGCAGCAGCTCCTCCAGCCGGTCGGCGAAGCGGGTCACCGCGTCCGGCTCCGGCACCTCCCACTGGACGTAGGCGGCGGCTTCCCGCAGGGAGGCGAAGCCCTCGTCCGGGGGCGGCGGGTCGAAGGCGTCCGTGGCGGACACGTACAGCCGTTTCGGGTCGCAGCTCAGCCCGGTCTCCTCGGCGCGGCGCAGCAGCGCGTACAGCCGTCTGCGCGCGTCCGACCGGTGCCCCGGCGTGGGCACCAGCTCGCCCAGGTCGGGCCAGTGACGCGCCATGACCTCGACGGGCAGCATCCGGCCGACGCGTACGTCCTTGGCCCCGGCGACCGCGGTGACCATGCCGACGACGGTGCCGTCGGCCAGTGCCAGCGCCGCCCCGCTGAACCCGGCCGCCAGCGGCTGCCCGTGCGCGGTGAGCGCCTCCAACTGGATCCACTCGCCCGAGATGAGCGGTCCGGGCAGGGCGCGGTAGGAGGCGAGCATGCCCTCGTCGTACCCCTTGGGGAAGCCGTAGGCGATCAGCTCGGGGGCGGGCGCGGTCCGTTCGGCGCGGGGCGGGGCGAAGGCGGCCGGGGTGAGCGGCACCTCGCGGTCCAGTTCCAGTACGGCCAGGTCGCCGGGGTCGGCGGCGCCGCCCTGCCAGCCGCCGTGCACGGCGACCGTGGCCGACAGCCCGCCCAGGTCCCGGCGGCCCGGGAAGCTCACCGTGACCGGTGCGCGGTCGGCCCACCTGACGACATGGGCGCAGGTCAGCAACCGGCGGGCGGAGACCAGGAATCCGGCGCCGACCTCCGGGCCGCACTCGACGCGGGCGTGCCACGCGGCACCGCTCATGACCGTGCGGCGGCGTCCGGGCCCTCGGGGCGCACCGGGCCGGGCTCCGGGGCCCAGCTCAGCTTCACCACCAGATGGCCTTCCGCCGTGCCCTTGGCGATGACCGCGCCGGCCTCCGCGCTCAGCTTGACCCCGAACTCCAGCTCCACCGCGTCGGGTCTGAGCGTGCCGTCCCTGAAGACCCGCAGCGCGGACGCGGCCGCCGCCCGGACGCCCTCCAGGGACTCCTCGAAGGTGCGGGCCGCCCGGGCGGGTCCGTCGCCGCGCGAGACGAGCCGCGCGCCGTCCTCGTCCTCGACGCCCTCGACGACCACCCGCACGCCGTCCCCGGTCTTGAACTCGACCAACCCGTCCATGCCGCCGCTCGCTCCCCGTGTGCCGTACGTGTCCGTGCGCAGCACCATTGTGACGGACGGTACTCGGCCGTGTCGCGGCTCAAGGTGCCGGTCCGCCGGACCACTGGCGGAAACCCGCCAGGGCGCCAATCCGCCACGCTCCGTCAACTCCCGTGTACCAAAAGCCCCCTGAGACTGCTCACAGCACTTCACAGCACTCTACGACGACGCGAAGTGAGGCGTGGATGAGCAGAGGACCAGTCGGACGCGGGGCGACCCTCCTGTCGGCGGGGCTCGTGATCGCGTTGCTGCCGGCCGGGACGGCGGCGGCACAGGATCCGCCCCCGGAGCCGGCGCACCCCCCGGCCGCCGTCGCCCGGGGCACCGCGGCCCGCACCGTCACCCTCGTCACCGGCGACCGGGTGACCGTCACGGACCTCGGCGGCGGGCGGAAGACCGTCACGGTCGAGCGGCCCGAGGGCGCCGACGGCGCCGTGCACACCCGCAGTTCAGGTGGCCGGACCACCGTCGTACCCGACGAGGCCGTGCCGTACCTGCGCGACGGCAGCCTCGACGAACGGCTCTTCGACGTCGGGGAGTTGCTGGAGCAGGGCCTCGCCGACACGGAGACCGGCACGCTGCCGCTGATCGTGACCTACGAGAAGGGCGCGCGGTCGGCCACCCCGAAGGGCACCGAGCGGACCCGGGCGCTGCCCAGCGTGCGCGGGGCCGCGGTGGAGGCCGGCAAGGGGCGTGATTTCTGGCGGGAATTCACCCGTGGCGCGGGCATCGACGGGGTGTGGCTCGACGGACGGGTCACCGCCGCCATGGCCGATTCCAACGCGCAGATCGGCACCCCCGAGGCCTGGCAGGCCGGGCTGACCGGCAAGGGCGTCACCGTCGCCGTGCTGGACAGCGGCGTGGACGCCGGCCACCCCGACCTGGCCGGACGGGTCGCGGAGAGCCGCAGCTTCATCGCGGGGGAGGAGGTCGCCGACCGCAACGGGCACGGCACGCACGTCGCCTCCACCGTCGGCGGCAGCGGCGCGGCCTCCGACGGCAAGGAGAAGGGTGTCGCGCCCGACGCCGCGCTCGCGGTCGGCAAGGTTCTGAACGACTCCGGTTCGGGCAGCGAGTCCCAGATCATCGCCGGTATGGAGTGGGCCGCCCGGGACGTGGACGCCGACATCGTCTCCATGAGCCTCGGCTCGACCGAGCCCAGTGACGGCACCGACCCGATGGCCGAGGCCGTCAACACCCTGTCCCGCGAGACTGGCACCCTGTTCGTCATCGCGGCCGGCAACAGCGGCGCCCCGTCCTCCATCGGCTCGCCCGGCGCGGCCGACGCCGCGCTGACCGTCGGGGCCGTGGACTCCGCCGACGAGGCGGCCTGGTTCACCAGCGCCGGGCCCCGCCACGGCGACCAGGCGCTCAAGCCCGACCTGTCCGCGCCGGGCGTCGGCATCCTCGCGGCCCGGTCCCGGCTCGCCGAGGGCAGCGGCGACTACACCAGCATGGACGGTACGTCGATGGCGACGCCGCACGTCTCCGGTGTGGCCGCCCTGCTCGCCGAGCAGCACCCCGACTGGACCGGCGCGCGGCTCAAGGACGCGCTGATGTCCACGTCGAAGGGGCTCGACGCCTCCGCGTACCGACTGGGCGCGGGCCGGGTCAGCGTGCCGGACGCGATCGGCGCCGACGTCACCGCGACGGGCAGCGCCAACCTCGGCTTCCACGCCTGGCCGTACGACGGCAACGAGCCGGTCACCCGGACCGTCACCTACACCAACTCCTCGGACGACGCTGTCGAGTTGAAGCTCTCGGCCCAGGGTGCCCCCGAGGGCGTTGTCACGCTCGCGGACACCGTCCTCACCGTGCCCGCGCACGGCACCGCCTCCACCACCGTCACCGGCGACGGGTCCAAGGCACCGGTCGGGACGACGAGCGGCCGGATCGTGGCGTCCGGCGCGGACGGAGAGCCCGTCGCGCACACGGCGTTCGGGCTGGTCAAGGAGGACGAGCGGTACACGCTGACGGTGCGCGTCAAGGACCGCTCCGGTGCGGCCACTCCGGCCGATCTGGTCGTCCAGCAGCTCGCCGAGGGCATCGACCCCGTCCCCGCGCACGTCGGCGACTCCGGCACCCTGGAGCTGCGCCTCGCGCCGGGGACGTACAGCCTGACCTCGTTCCTCGACGTGCGCGGCAGCCACGGCGCCGAGTCGCTCGGACTCGGCTTCCTCGCCGCGCCGGAGGTCGTCCTCGACCGGGACCGCGAGATCACCCTGGACGGCACGAAGCTGCGGGAGATCAGCGCGGACGTGCCGAAGCGCACCCAGACCCGGCAGCTGATCATGGAGTACGACCGCAGCGCGGGCGGCGCCGACCTGTTCGGCGCGGTCCAGGTGCCGCTGAAGTACGACAGCGTCTTCGCCGCGCCGACCAAGAAGGTCACCGAAGGCGGCTTCGAGTACCGGACCGTGTGGCGGCTCGGCAAGCCGCAGCTGGAGGTCAAGGGGGTCGGTGAGGCCGTCGTCCAGCCGGGCGGCACCCTCACCGAGGGCCGGAGCCGGCTGCCGCTGGTGGACGTCGGGGACGGCCCCTTCCCGGCGGGCGTCCGGGGCAAGGCGGTCCTCGCGCGGCTCACCGAGGGCACCGAACCGGCGGCCCTCGCGCAGGCCGCCCAGGACGCGGGCGTCAAGGCGCTGTTCGTCACCGACGACGCGCCCGGCCGGCTGCTGTCCTGGTGGGGCACGGAGGACAACGCCGACCGTCCGCTCCAGATCGCCACGGTCGACGCGGACGACGCCCTGCGGCTGCGGAAGGCCGGGCGGGTCGACATGACCGGCACCCGCGACACGCCCTACGTCTACGACCTGTCCGAGGGGCACCCCGGTGCCGTGCCCGACCGGGACCTCACCTACGAGCCCGGGCGGCGCGACCTCGCCGAACTGCGGACCAAGTACCACGGCGCCGAGCCCGCGAGCGGCGGCGAGTTCCGGTACTCGATCACCGACACCTTCCCGATCGGCCTCGGCTTCAAGGAACGGATCGCCTACCCGGCCGAGCGCACCGAGTACGTGTCCACCGGGCCGGGCCAGCTGTGGCACGAGTCCGTGCAGACCGCCGGTGGCGCACTGGAGGAGCGCAGCGGACTGGTCCGGTACCGGGGCGGTGACCGCACGGAGCTGAACTGGTTCAAGCCCGTCTGGCACCCGTACCTCGGCACCGGGCTCGGCTGGGGGCAGCAGCGCGCGGGCAACCGGCTCCAGTTCAACGCCCCCGGCTGGGGCGACTCCGGTCCCGACCACACCGGCTTCGGCGACGTGTGGAGCGACGAGAGCGGGATGACGCAGACCACGTCGGTGTACCTGGACGGCGAACTGGTCGACGAGGGGCCGAGTTCCGCCGCCCATGTGTGGGACGCGCCGGCCGACGAGCGCACGTACAAGCTCGTCACCGACACCGCGCTCGACGCGGAACGCTGGCCGCTCGCCACCGAGGGACACGCGGAGTGGACCTTCCGCTCGGCCGCGACGCCGGACGACCGGGAGACCTTCCTGCCCCTGATCAACCTCTCCTTCGACGTCGACACCGACCTCGCGGGCGAGGTGCGCGGCGGCAAGAGGCTGCGGGTCGGGCTCGGCGCGGAGTACGTGGCGGGCGCCGCCGGCACCGGCAGGATCGGTGGCGGCCGTCTTGAGGTGTCGTACGACGACGGGAAGTCCTGGCAGCAGGTGCGGCTGCGCGACGGTGACGGGTCGGCGTCCTGGCACGGGACGTTGAGCGTGCCGCGCGACGCCGAGCACGTCTCCCTGCGGGCCTCGGCGCGCGACGACCGGGGCGGCTCCGTCACGCAGGAGATCGTGCGGGCCGTGGCCGTGCGGTGACACGCGGACGGGGGGGGCCCCCCCGGGGGGGGGGGGGGGGGGGGCCCCGGGGGGGGGGGGGGCGGCCCCCCCCCCCCCCCCCCGGGCGCTCA
>NZ_JBHXNW010000031.1:0-56218 GCF_042717365.1 Streptomyces sp. NPDC058534 | reverse complement strand
CCGCGCCTGCGTTTGGGGCGCGTGGCGGCGTGGGTGCGGTCGCGCGCTGCGGCGCCCGCGCGGGGGGGGGGGGGCCCCCCCGCCGCCGGGTTCTCGGACCGTCAGACCAGCCAGCCGACGAAGTGGACGATGCCGGCGAGGATGTCGGTGAGAAGGTTCATGATCGTGCAGCTCCTTGCGCTGTGCATGTGTGGGACCTACTTGGGACATGTGCGTCAACTACGGTCTGCAGCCCGTTGCTTGCACACGGTTAGTATCGTTGGTCCCTGCAGTCACATACGCTCTTCAGAGCGACGATCACCTGTTCCAGGGAACAACTGATCGCCTGTTCGGATCACGCCCAGCTCGGCCAAGTCCTGTGGACGCAGTCGCAGTTGGTCCGCCGTGGCCTCCACCTCCCCGGGCGGCCGCTTCAGGATCGCCGCCGCGAGCTCCGGCGCGATGACGGAGAAGTAGCTGTCCGGGGTGGCCCAGGTGCGGCCGGGCGCCGCGAGCGCCAGCGCCCCGCCCGAGCCGCCCTCGCCGATCACCAGTGTGGTCACCGGCGTGCGCACCGAGGCCACCGCGCCGAACAGCTCGGCGATCGCCGCGCCCACGCCCTGCCGCTCCGCCTCCGCGTCGTTGGCCGCCCCCGGCGTGTCCACCAGGGTCAGCACCGGGATGCCGAGCCGCTCCGCGAGACGGATCAGCCGGGTGGCGGTGCGGTACCCGGCGGGCCCGGTCGCCGTACCCGTCTGGGCGGCGTACGCGACGGTCCGCCCAGCGTGCTCGCCGAAGCCGCACAGCATGCCGTCCGGGTCGGTGCCGCCGCAGCGGTCCCCGGAGAGGGCGACGCGGTGGGTGAAGTAGGCGTCCAGGTACGCCCCGGCCCGCGGACGGCCGGGCGCCCGGGCCCGGCGGACCGCGTCCCAGCCGGTGGCCGGGAGGCCCCGCGCCCCCAGCGGTCCTGGCACCGGCGCCGGATCGCCGGACGGTGCCGTCAGCAGCCGCAGCCACCGTCCCAGCGTGCCGCGCAGCTCCCCGGCCGGCACCACGGCGTCCGCGCTGCCCGCCACCACCTGGGCCTCCGCCGTGTACGCCGCCGGATCGGCGTCCGGCGGCCGGACCCGGGAACCGGCGAAGCCGACCTGGGCGCCGGGCAGCGCGAGGACCACGTCGGCACCCGCGCCCAGGGTCGCCCAGCCGCCGCCCGTGGCCGGGTCCCGCACCACGGCGATCTGCGCCAGCCCCGCCTCCCGGGTGAGCGCCGACTCCCGGGCCACCCGCTGGAGCTGGGTCAGCGCGAGCATCCCCTCCTGCATCCGGCTGCCGCCGGTGGCGACCAGCGGCACCACCGGGAGCCGGTGTTGGCGGGCGTAGGTGTACGCGGCCTCCAGCCGGTCGCCGGTGCGCCGGCCCAGCGAACCGCCGAGGAACCCGAACTCGAACGCGACGAGCACGGCCCGCACGCCCGCCACGTGCCCGGTGCCGCAGACCACCGACTCCTCCTCGCCGGTCCGCTCGGCGGCGCGGGCCCGGGCGGCGTCGTAGCCCGGCCAGCCCAGGGGGCCGTCGGGCGCCGACCGGCCGCCGGGGTGGGGGAGTTCGGTGAAGTCGTCGGTGACGACGGCCAGGAACTCCCGCGCCGACGGACGGTCAGTCACGGTTCAGCGCCCGCTTCATGATCTTCCCCATGTCGTTGCGGGGCAGCGCGTCGAGGTACCGGACCGCACGCGGCCGCTTGTGCGGGGCGAGCCGGGCGGCCACGTGGTCGGCCAGCGTCTCCAGCGCGGGCGGCGCCTCCGGGTCGGCCGGCACGATCCACGCCACGATCCGCTCCCCGAGGTCCGGGTCGGGCTCCCCGGTGACGGCCGCCTCCCGCACCGCCGCGTGTTCGAGGAGCGCGTTCTCGATCTCGCCGGCCCCGATCTTGTACCCGCCGCTCTTGATCAGGTCGGTGGCCTTGCGGCCGACGATGCGGACATAGCCGTCGGGGTCGCGCACCGCCATGTCGCCGGTGCGGAAGAAGCCGTCCCCGGTGAAGGCGGCGGCGGTGGCGTCGGGGCGGTTGAGGTACTCGGTGAACAGGTTCGGGCCGCGCACCTGGATCTCGCCGACGCTTTCCCCGTCCAGCGCCGCGATCGGCGTGCCGTCCTCCTCCACCAGCCGCAGCTCCACCCCGGGCAGCGGCACGCCCACGGTGCCGGCGCGCGGCTCGCCGTCCGCCCGCACGCTCGTGTTCATGAGCGTCTCCGTCATGCCGTACCGCTCGATCACCCGCCGGCCGGTCGCGGCGGCGATCCGCTCGTGGTCGTGCACGGGCAGCGCGGCCGACCCCGAGACCAGCAACCGGGCCCCGGAGAGGGCCTTCGCCAGTTCCGGGTCGCCGGGCAGGGACTCGGCGATCCGGTGGTACATCGTCGGCACCCCGAACAGCATGGTCGCGCCGTCGTTCAGCTCCCGCGCCGCGCCCTCGGTGGAGAACCTGCCCAGGTGCCGCACGGAGCCGCCGCGCCGCAGCGGCCCGAGGACGCCCAGCACCAGTCCGTGCACGTGGAACAGGGGCAGCCCGTGCACCAGTACGTCGTCGCCGGTCCACTGCCACGCGTCGGCGAGCGCGTCCAGGGTCGTCGCGAGCGCGCGCCGGGGGATGACGGCGCCCTTGGGCGGGCCGGTGGTGCCGGAGGTGTAGACGACGAGCGCGGGGTCCCCGTCGTCGGAGCGGTCCTCGGGCACGGGCCCGGTGGCGTGCGCGTCGACGTCGACGCGCCCCAGGGCGCCCAGGGCCGACGGGAGTTCGGCGTCCGGGGCGGCCAGGACCAGCGACGGCTCGCTGTCGGAGAGGATGTGCGCCAGTTCCTTGTCGCCCGACTTCGGGTTGAGCGGTACGGCGGGGACCCCGGCCAGCAGCGCCGCCACCACGGCGACCGCGGTCTCCATCGCCGGTGTCGCCCAGACGGCGACCCGGCCGGCGGTCCCGATCCGCCCGGCCGTGGCGCCCGCGGCGGCGGCGAGTTCCGCGTACGTCAGTGAGCGCTCGCCGAACCGCAGGGCGGGCCGGTCGGCCGGGGCCGGGGAGAGGGCCGGGAAGAGAGAGGACACGCGTCGTACTCCTTAGCTGTTGCTCACGATTGCCGGTCTTCCGAGGGGCCTACCCGAAGCCGGGCACGACCAGTACGAGCCACGCCAGCGCGGGCACGGCCGCCACCACGATCCCGCCGTACACCATCAACTGCCGGAAGAAGCGGTCCCGGTCGACGTCCGGCGCCGCGGCCAGCACCAGCGCGCCGTTGGTCGAGAAGGGACTGACGTCCACGACCGTCGCCGACACCGCGAGCGCCGCCACCATGCCGACCGCGCCGATCTCGCCCTGCGCGAGGAACGGCACCGCCAGCGGGATCAGCGCCCCCATGATGCCCACGGAGGACGCGAAGGCCGACACGATCGCGCCGATGTAGCAGAGCAGCACCGCGGCCAGCAGCGGGACGCCGATGCCGCCGACGCCCTCACCGGCCCAGGTGATGGTGCCGATCTCCTCCAGCACACCGACGTAGGTGAGCACGCCGCAGATCAGCAGGACCGTGGACCAGGCGATCTCACCGACCGCGCGGCGGCTGTCGTCCGGCCAGGCGGTGCTCAGCACCACGGCGAGGCTGACCGCGGTCAGACCGGCGTCCAGATCGAACCCGAGGACGGCCACGACCAGCGCGACCAGGGCGACGAGCGTGGCGGTCCGGGCGGGGGTGAGGCGGGTGGCGCCGCCGGTGCCGTCGGCATCCTGGTCGGGGCGTACGGCGACGGCGGTGGGGGCGGTGGGGGCGGTTCCTCCGGCGCCGGTGCCGGACCCGGTGCCCGCGCCCCCGCTCGTACCGGTCCCGGTCGTCTTGGTCCCCCCGCCCTCGCCGTCCACCGGCACCGACCCCCGCGCCCACAGCTTCCGCCCGCCGAGCACCGCGAACAGCACGGACGCGATGAGGAGGTTGGCGATCAGTGAGGCGAGGAAGAGGCCGACCTCGCTGCCCGGCAGGTCTTCGCGCTCGACGATGCCGTTGACGATCGAGCCGTAGATGCTGATCGGCGAGAACCCGCCGGCCTGCGCGCCGTGCACCACCATCGTGCCCATGAGCAGCGGGCTGATCGAGTAGCGGGTGGCGAAGCTCAGCGCGATCGGCGCGACGATGGCCACCGCGGCCGGGCTGACCGCGCCGATCGCCGTGAGCGCCCCGGTGAGCGCGAACATCACCCAGGGGATCAGCGCGACCCGCCCCCTGACCAGCCGGACGGCCGCGTGCACCAGCCAGTCCGTGGTGCCGTTGGCGCGGGCGATCGCGAACAGATAGGTGACGCCGACGAGGACGACGAACAGATCGCCGGGGAAGCCGGCGAAGATGCCGTCCGCGTCGAGGTCGGCGACGAGCGTGCCCACCCCGAAGGCGGCGGCGAAGGCGAGCGCGCCCATGTTGACGGAGCGGGTGGTGGCGATGACGAACACCACGACCAGGACGAGGATCGAGACGAGTTCGGGGGACATGCGGGGGCTCCCGGGTGCTGTCCTGCTGGAAACCTGAATGGCCGAGTGGCTGAGCCACTGTGCCTTGGAAGGTGCGGTTGGCAGGTCAGCGTGGGCCCCGACCGGAGCGCCGTCAAGGGGTCGCGCAGAAATTGGCTCAGCCACTCGGCCATCGGGCGCCCGGTGCTACGCTCCCGGCGAGAGGGGGATCCGTGACCGACGCCCTGCGCCCCATGACCAAGCAGCGCCTCTACGAACAGGTGCTGGAGCGGCTGCGCCAGTACGTCACCGACGGCGGCCTGCGGGCCGGCGACCGGCTTCCGCCCGAACGGGACCTCGCCCAGCGCCTCGGCGTCAGCCGGGCCTCCGTGAAGCAGGCCATCGTGGTCCTGGAGGTCCAGGGCCTGGTGGAGGCGCGGCACGGCGGCGGGACGTACCTGGTCCGGGACAGCCTCGACGTGGAACCCGTCGAGAGGATGGTCGAACGCCGCCGGCGCCTGCCGGACGTCCTGGAGGCCCGCGAGGCGCTGGAGACGAAACTCGCCGAACTGGCCGCGGAGCGCCGCACGGAGGACGACGTGGCCGCGATGCGGGCCGCGCTGACCGTGATGGCCGAGGAGATCGAGCGGGGCGACCACGGGGTCGAGGGGGACCGCCTGTTCCACGCCGCGGTGACGGCGGCGGCGCACAGCAGTCTGCTCGCCGAGTTCATGCGCTCCATCGCCCACCAGATCGCCGAGAGCCGCACCGAGTCGCTGCGCCAGCCCGGCCGGCCCGGCCGCTCGCTGGCCCAGCACCAGGCCATCCTCGACGCGATCGCCGCCGGGGAGCCCCGGCAGGCGGCCACCGCGATGCGCCGCCATGTCCGCACGGTCGCCAAGGTCCGGCTGCTGGATTGGGACCCCGAGGAGGAGCGCTGACCGTGGCGCCGGACGGCCGCTAGCCGGGGGGCGCTTGGCCGGCGACCGCCGTGCGCTGGAGCAGCCCCCACGTGAACTCCGCGACCACCTCGTGCCGTACGCCGTCCCGGTCCGGGGCGGTGAAGGCGAGGCCCCAGCGGGTCGGCGCCGAGCCCTGGAGGGGGCGGGCGGGGGAGAAGGCGCGGGCCGCCTCGTCGACCGTGCAGGACCACGGGGTCAGGTCGTCCAGGGTGCGCAGGTCCGGTGCCTCGGCGCCGGGGGCGCGCACCAGCCACGCGTTCCAGACCACGCCCTTGTCCGCGACGAGCACCTCGAAGCGCAGGTCCGGCCAGAGGGGCAGCGCCCACCGCCGGGCCTCGCACTCCAGGTCGCCGATCCGGCGGGGAGTCGCCGACTCGGGTTCGCCCAGGACCGAGCGGATGGGGGTACCTCCCATGCCCTTAAGGCAATGGGGGAGGGCGGCGGCCGAGCGGGAGCGCGGCGAGCGGAGCATCGCCTGCCAGCGCTTGTTGGCCTCCCTCATCTCGGCCGGCGAGGCGCCCAGCTCGCGGCGGGCGTCCTCCACCGGGCCGGGGTTGTGGTCGGCCATGCGGCGCAGCAGCACCAGCTGGAAGTCGCGCGGGGTGAAGGGGCCGGCGGGCTGCTTTCCGGTGGGCATGGACCCCATCGTGGACCATGCGGTCGCCGCCGTGTGGCCATGCGCGGCGACGCACGCCCATTGCCCCGGCAAACGCGGTATGAGTAGCCTGTGTTCGCGATTACGACCGCTTGTTGAAATCTCGAACACACCGAACACGCCGAACACACCGAACACACCGAACACACCGAACACACCGAACACACCGAACACACTTAGGGAGGGGACCGGACATGGGACGTCTCGTACCCGCCGTGACCCGGGCTCTCGACATTCTGGAGCTCTTCCTCGACGGGGACGGCACGCTCTCCGCCCCCGACATCGTGCGCCGGCTCCAGCTGCCCCGCACCACCGTGCACGAGCTGGTCACCACGCTCGCCGCCCGCAAGTACATCGTCCAGGTCGCCGGGCAGCCCGGACGGTACCGGCTGGGCGTGCGTCCGTACCAGCTCGGCGCCCGCTACGCCGAGCACCTCGACCTCGCCGCCGAGGGCCAGCAGGTCGCCCGGAGCGTCGCCGAGACCTGCGACGAGACCGTGCACGTGGCGATCCTGGAGGACACCGACGTCATCTACATCGCCAAGGTCGACTCCACGCACGCGGTGCGCATGGTGTCCGCGGCCGGACGCCGGCTGCCGGCCCACTGCACGTCCGTGGGCAAGATGCTGCTGGCCTCGCTGCCCGAGCCGGAGGTCGCCGCGCGCTTCCCGGACGGCACCGAGCTGACCGCGATGACCCCGAACAGCATCACCGACCCGGCCGCCCTGCGGGAGGCCCTGGCCGGCGTCCGCGAGCGCGGCACGGCGGTGGAGAGCCGCGAGTCCAACCCGGACGTCTCCTGCGTGGCCGCCCCGGTGCGCGACCGCACGGGCCGGGTCGTCGCCGCGCTGTCGATCTCCGTGCCCATGATCCGCTGGAGCGAGGAGCGCCTCGGCGAGCTGGAGGAGCTGGCCGTCAAGGGCGCCGCCGACCTGTCCGAGCGGCTCGGCCACCGGAGCGCGGCGTGACGGCGGGCGGTACGGCGTACGAGGTGGCCGTCCGGGCGGAGGCGGCCCTCGGCGAGGGGCCCACCTGGGACCCGGCGACCGGCCGGCTCCTGTGGATCGACATCCTGAACTCCCGCGTCCACACCTACGACCCGGCCACCGGGCGGCGTACGGTGCGCCGCACCGACCAGCACGTGGGCGCCGTCAAGCCGCGCGCGGGCGGCGGCCTCGTCCTCAATCTGCGCGACGGGATCGGCCTCCTCGACCCCGACGGCGCTTTCCGCTGGCTGCACCGCGAGGCCGTTCCCGGCCGCCGCGCCAACGACGCCGCCGTCGCCCCCGACGGCAGCCTCTGGGCGGGCACCATGCGCTACGACGAGGCGACCGGCGGCGGCACGCTGACCCGGTTCACCGCGGACGGCACGGCCGAGGTCGTCCTCGACGACGTGACGGTGAGCAACGGCACCGGCTGGAGCCCCGACGGCCGGCTGATGTACTACGTCGACACCCCGACCTGCCGCATCGACGTCTTCGACACCGACCCCGCCGACGGCCGGATCACGGGCCGCCGCCCGCTGGCCGTGATCGAGGAAGGCGCCGGCTTCCCCGACGGCCTGTGCGTCGACGCGGACGGCAGCGTCTGGGTCGCCCTGTGGGACGGCGGCGCGGTACGCCGCTACACCCCGTCCGGCGACCTCGACCGCGTACTCCCGCTCCCCGTCCCCCGGGTCACCGCCTGCGCCTTCGGCGGCCCCGGCCTGACCGACCTGTACATCACCACGGCCCGCGTGGGCCTGTCGGCCCCGCCCCCGCTCGCGGGTTCCCTCCTGGTGATCCCGGACGCGGGCCGTGGTCTGCCCCAGCCGGCGTTCGCGGGCTGAGCGGCGCGTTCGCGCCGGGCGCCCTGCGGCCCCCGTTCCCGGGTGCAGCTGCGGTCGGCGTTCGCGCGGAGAAGCGCGTGGCCCGCGGCGGGTGGACCCGGGTGAGCGCGTCAGGCGCCCCCGTCCCCGGGGGCACCCCCAGCCGGCGTTGGCGGGCTGAGCGGCGGCGCTCGCGGCGGGCGGACCTCGGCGCGCCGCTTGCTGCGGGCGGACCCGGGCGAGCCCGTCGGCCTCCCCGTCCCCGGGGCCGCCCCAGTCGGCGTTCGCGGGCTGAACCGGGGCTCCCGCAGTGGACGGGTGAGGGGCCGTCAGGCCCCCGTGCGGTCCAGGGTGCCCAGTACCCCGCGTTCCTCCGGCGTCAGGGGCGGGCCGGACAGTGGGGGGAGGGGCGAGCCCGTCAGGGCGGCCACGGCGGCGTCGGGGCGGAACATGCGGGTCGGGGGTGTGCGCATGCTCGTGACGTCCCAGATCGCCGAGGCCGCCGCGAAGGAACCGGTCGCCGCCCTCGTCATGCGCCGCGTGTACGCCGTCACCACCCGGTCGGTGGCGCCGGGCCGCCCGCCGCGCACTCCGGGGTAGAGGACGTCCTGGCCGACGGCCATCGACCACGCCGCGTCCACCGAGCGGGCCGCGCCCCGCAGCGCCCGCCGGGCGAGACCGGGCGCGTCGACGCCGTCGGCCCGGTCCAGTTCGCGGCCGAGGACGCGCGCGCCGAACGCGGCCACCGACATGCCCTGCCCGTAGGCCGGGTTGAAGGTGCCGAGCGCGTCACCGAGGACCACGAAGCCCTCCGGCCAGAGGGGCGCCTTCTCCAGGTAGCGGCGCACGTTGCTGGTGGACCGGCTCAGGTGGATGTCGGTGAGCGGTTCCGCGCCGGAGATCAGCCGCCCCACGATCGGGTCCGGCAGATCGAGCGTGTACCGCAGGAACCCCTCCGGGTCGGCCGGCGGTTCACCGCCGCGCGAGCCGCCGCAGCTCACCAGCCAGCGGTCGCCCTCCACCGGCATGACCATCGCGCTCCGGGCCGGCCGGGACACGTACGGGTTGGCCTGCACGATCGTGAGGGGGAACCGCGCCGCTCCGGCCGGTACCCGGTACACGCGCGAGGCGTTGACCAGCCCCGAGTCCACGGTCCGCGTCCGGACACCGGACAGCCCGAGGCCCTCCAGCCAGCCGAGGACCCGGGTGCCGCGCCCGCTCGCGTCGACGACCAGGTCGGCGTCGAGGTCCGTGTCCCCGCCGGGCGCCGCGATCCGCACCCCGCGCACCCGCCCCGCGGACCCGGTCAGTCCGACCACGGTGGCCCTGCGGACCTCGACCGGCGCCTGTTCGAGCACCGCGGCCCGCACCGTCCAGTCCACCAGCGCCCGGGTGCAGGTGAGCATGACCGGCCCCTCCCGCCGCCACCGGCGCAGCCAGCCCTCCGGGGTGAGCGCCAGCATGCCCGAGCTGAGGGATATCTCGTGGGCCCCGGCGGCCAGCAGCCGCTTGCGCAGGCTCACGCCCGGCACGATCTCCTCCATGGCCGCCAGCCCGCCGGTCATCAGCAGATGCGCGTGCCGCCCCTGCGGCAGCCCCCGGCGCTGGTGCGGCCCCTCGGGCAGCTCGTCGCGGTCCAGCACGACCACCTCGTCCACCGCACCGGCGCTGGACAGCACGGCCGCGGCCAGCATGCCGGCCAGACCGGCACCGACGACGACAGCTCTACGCGACATGGGGCTCCTCGGGTTCGGTCAGGGTCCTGGGCAGGGCGGACGGTCCGGCGCCGTCGGGCGCGGTGGCCCGCCCGGGCGGGTGGTGCAGTGCCTGCGCCAGCTCCACCAGCCCGCTCGGGCCGGGCACTTCGGTGGCGTGCAGCCGGTAGGTGGCGGCGCTCTGCGGCGGTTCCTCGCGCGCGGCGGCCCGGCGCGCCGCGTCGGTGAGCATGGCGGCCTCCGCCGCCAGCCGGGCCTGGTGGGGGGAGCGGCCCGCGCGCAGGGCGGTGTCCCGCACCCGCTCACGGACCTGGTGGTCGAAGTACGGCGCCAGCGTGAGCAGGGCGTCGTGGATGGACACCTCACGCCACTGGAGCCGGGCCTGCGGGAGCTGCCACCAGGTCGCCGGGGGCTTGGGGGCGGTGGACACCGACCGCACCAGCGACCACAGCGGATCCAGCCGCCGGTAGTCGTCCAGCCCCCGCCAGTGGGCGACCACGGGCGGCAGCAGCCTGGGCAGCACGAACCCCGCCGAGCACAGCAGCGCGGCCAGCGAGGCCATCGGCGGGGCCACCGAGGTGGACAGGAAGTCGAGGTCGTGACCCGACCAGCGCGCCACGACCGCCGTGTACTTGGTCAGCTGGAACCCCACCACGTCCAGCGCCGCGCCCAGCAGGATCAGCCGCAGCCCGACCCGCAGCAGGCCGCCGACCTCGCGGCCCCACTTGACGCAGACGGCGCACATCACCAGCATCGCCGCGCTGTGCCCCAGCAGGTACAGCAGGATCATCTCCCGCATGAAGGGCGTACCCGCGTAGTACGTGTCGAGGTCGGTCAGCCGCTCGGTGTCCGCGTCGGCGAGCAGGAACAGTACGACGATGGCGACCACCAGCAGCCCGTAGGCGGCCATGCTGCGCAGCACCATGCGCCGCACCCGCGCCCGGGGCCCGCCCCGCCAGTTGATCAGCAGCACCAGCACGGCGCAGCTGTACGCGGAGAGCATCCCGTAGGTCAGCGGGGCCCCGAAGTTGGGGACGCCGGTGAGTTCGTTGACGGTGGCCAGGGTGGCCGGCGCGGCGCACACGAAGACCAGGGCGCCGAGGACGATCGCCACGCAGGTGGACAGCGTCAGCGGGTTGCGCATGGCTGTGCGCGGCCGCCGGAACAGCAGCACGGAGGTCATGCCGAACACCAGCGCCGCCAGGTACACGACGAGACTCATGCCGGACAACTCCTCTCGTGCGGGACTTCGTTCACGTGGTCCCCGCCGTGGTCGCACCGCTCGGCACGGCGGCGAGGGCCGGCACCGGCGGGGCGGTGGCCAGCACGTCGGCGATCCGGCCGAGGGCGGCCGGGCCCGGCGCCCGGCCGCGGGGAGGGCCGGGGGGAGGGCCGGGGGGAGAAGCGGGGGGAGAGCCGCCGCCCGCGGCCGGCGCGAGCACCCGCCGCGGGTCCGCCTCGCGCCGTACCGCCTCGGTGATCACCGCGGCCCAGGCGGCGGCCTCGGCCCGTTCCGGGTCGCCCGTCGCCGCCAGCACACCGGCACGGGTCCGGTCGTACAGGTCCCGGTCGAGATAGGCGTCCAGATGGCCGAGCGCGTTGTGGATGCTGGTCTGGCGCCACATCAGGCGGGTGGCGGGCGAGGCGAACCGGGGCCGGGGCAGCCGCAGTGCCCGCCGGGCGAGCAGGTCGTCCAGCACCCGCTCCAGCGGCCCGAGCCGGGCGTACGTCCGGCCCGCCCGCCGCCACTCGGTCACCCGGGGCGCCACCAGCGGGACGAGCACTCCGACGACCGTCAGCAGGGCGCCGAGCCCGGCGGCGGCCGGGGAGACGGTGGTGCCGAGCGCCGACCAGTCCCGCCCGGACCAGCGCGCGCCCACCGCGACGAGCTTGGCCGTGCTGTACCCGGCGCCGCACAGCGCGCCGGTCCCGAGGAGGGTCAGGCCCGCGCGCAGCCCGCCGCGCACTTGTCGCGCCCAGCGCAGCGCCGAGAAGGTCGTGACGGTGACCGCGGTGAGGTGCGCGACCAGGTACAGCACGATCATCTGGGCGATGAACGGGGTCGTCGCGTAGTAGGTGTCCAGGTCGGTACGGCGCTCCACGGGCGCGTCGCCCAGCGCGAACAGCACCCCGAGGCCGAGGACCACGGCGGCGTAGGCGAGCGTCCACCGGCGTACCGTCCGGTCCACCCGGGGCCCGCCGCGCCAGCGCACGATGAGGACCTGGGAGGCCGCGCAGTACCCGGTGATGGCCGCGTAGGTGAGCGGTGCCGCGAGGTTGGGCACCCCGCTGAGCCGGTTGACGGCGCCGACCGTCGGCGGCGCCCCGAGCAGGAAGCAGAGCCCGGCGAGCGCCAGCACCGCGCAGATGGCGCCCAGATACGGGTCGCGCCGGTGCCGCAGCAGGTCGGGTGCCTTCACCACCAGGCAGAGCCACAGCACTCCGCAGCTGACGTAGTTGATCAGGCCGTTCATCTCGTCGTCCCGCGGTAGTTGAGCGCGGCCCCGATGCGTCCGGCGAGGTCGGGCGGGTCCTCCGGTCCGTCGCCCTCCGCCGCGAACACCGAGTCGGTGGAGGCCTCCAGCCAGGTGCGCAGCCGGCCGCCCATCAGCATGCCGAAGCGGTCCGCCTCCTGCTCCTCGGCCAGGGAGAAGTCGGTGCGCGCGGCGACCGGCCCGGGCTGGCCGTCCGGGGCGCCGTCCGGCTCCGCCTGCCTGCGGCTCATGTGCCACACCTCGTGGCAGAGGATGACGATCTGGTGCCACATCGCGGCGCGTTCGTCCACCACGATGTCGTCGTGGTGCTCGCGCTCCAGCCACAGCCCGCTCGCGGTGTGCGGCGGGAACGCCGCCCGGTGCACGACCACCTCGCGGCCCCGCCACGCGCTCACGGACGCGACGAGCGCCTCGAAAAGGACTTCGGGATCCGCCGGCACGGGAACCCGGATGGGGTCGATGAGGGCGTCAGCGAGCCGACGCATCTCCTTCCTGGTACGCACCGCTGTCTCCCCGTTTCCCCGGCTGCTGCTCGGTCACCAGTGCAATATGCCAAGACGGGTGCCGTCCGGGCCAGTTCCAGGTGTGTCTCGGTCACTCGGTGACCGCCATGGTGTCCCCGGGTGCCATCGCGCGCGCCCGGACCTCCCGGATCACGTCGGGGTGGCCGAGGGCGCGGGAGACGGCCCCGATCCCGCTCAGGAGGTCCGTGGTGTCGGGTTCGCCGCCGCTGCCCTCGCCGCCGCGGTCGTCTTCCGTGCCGGGACGGGTGTCGACCGCGTCGAGGACCACCACGGCCGCGGCGAGCGCCTTCGCCCGTTCCGGGGCGAACCCCAGACCGAGGGCGGCGTGGTACGAGCGCGCGCCCAGCCGCTCGTCGGTGCGGCGGGCCAGCGGCAGCAGGACGTCGCGGATGAAGGTCTCGCGGCGGGTCAGGCGCAGTTCGGGGCTGGCCCACAGCACGACCGGCACCCCGGAGCCGTGCACGGAGCGCATCAGCCGGTACAGCGGCCGCAGTTCGCGGTGGGCCAGCCGGATCCGCCGCCGCTCGCGCAGGTACTGGCCGGCGTGCGGCAGGATGAAGCCGACCGCGATCGACACCGCGGACAGACAGGCCAGGGCCGGGGCCACGTCCAGGCTGAGCCAGTCCAGGTCGTTGCCGGTCCAGCGGGCCACGACGGCGGTGAGCTTGGCGGCGTCGAAGGCCAGGTTGAGCGCGTAGCCGACGCCCAGGAACCGCAGTCCCCGGCGCAGCCAGGCGTCGAATCCGCCGGTGCGGATCCAGTTCCAGATCAGCCGTGAGGTGATGAGGACGGCGGTGGTGTGCGCGAGCAGGTAGAGCAGGATCTCCTCGCGCATGAAGGGCGTGTTGGCGTAGTAGGTGTCCAGGTCCCGGGTGCGTTCCACGGGCACGTCGGCGAGGGCGAACAGCACCCAGAGCGCGACGATCACACCGCCGTAGACGGAGACCACCCAGCGGGTGGCCCGGCGGGTCGGGGCCGAGCGTTCGGACAGCCCGTCGCGCCAGGCGATGATCAGCACCAGGCAGGCGCCGCAGAACGCGGTGAGCAGCGAGTACACCCAGGGCGCCGAGATGTTCGGCACGCCGGTGACGTGGTTGACCCAGACGATGGTCGAGGGGGCGACGAACACGAACACCGCGCAGGCGAGCAGGAGCAGACCGCCGACCGCGCGCAGCAGCGGGTCCTTCCAGAGCCGGATGATCGTCGGCAGTTTGATCGCCAGGGCGGTGGCCAGGACCGCGGCGGGGATCCACCAGTAGGACGTGTAGAAGGCGCTGAGGAACGAGGCCGGACCCGTGGCCGCGTTCGCGGACTCCATCGCGTCCCTCCGCTCTCGCTCGCCGCCGCATCCAGGGCCGTTCGAGCCTACGCGGCCGGACGTGTCCGCGTCAGGCGAGTTCCGTTGTCCGGAGGGCTGGATTCCGGAGTTCTGGCCCGGGTTCCTGCGCGAACCATTGACGCGAAAGCGCTTCACACCTACGGTCCCGTTCGAAGTTACGAGCGTCATTCGAGATTTCGAACAAGGAATCCCGAACAAGCAATGTCGGGCAGATGTCGAACAGATAGGGCAGGGCATGGGACGACCTGGCCTCGATCGCAGGCACTTTCTGGCCGCGGCGGGCGGCCTCACGGTCGCGGGCAGCTTCGGCTTCGCGGCGCTCGGCACCGGGGCCGACGCGCTCGCCTCCGGAGCGGACACCCGCGTGCGCTACTGGAACCTCTTCAGCGGCGGCGACGGCTACAACATGATCGCCATGCTGGACTCGTTCCGCAGGGACAACCCGGGCATCGACGTGAAGGACTCGACCCTCCAGTGGGGCAGCCCCTTCTACACCAAGCTCGCCATGGCGGCGGCCGGCAACCGCGCACCGGACCTCGGCGTCATGCACCTGGGCCGCGTCACCGGATTCTCGCCCGGCCGCCTCCTGGACCCCTGGGATCCCGCACTGCTCGCCAAGTACGGGGTGCGGGAGAGGGACTTCAACCCCGAGCTGTGGAAGCGCGCCGTCATCGACGGCAAGCTCTACGCCCTGCCGCTCGACATCCACGTCCAGCTCTGCTTCTACCGCCGGGACGTGCTGAAGAAGGCGGGCCTGCTCGGCGCCGACGGCCGGATGGTGCCCGTCACCTCACCCGAGGCGTGGTTCGACATGCTGAAGGAGGTCAGGAAGGCCACGGCGAAGGGCCTGCAGACCATCGGCATGTGGCACAGCGACCAGAACTTCCAGTGGTGGTTCTTCGTCGCCTTCTACACCCAGCTCGGCGGCACCTGGTTCGACGACGCCCGCACCGAGGTCACCTTCGACACGGACAAGGCCACCGAGGTCCTGGAGTTCCTGCGCAAGCACGTCGCCGACGGCTACGCCAACCCCGCCTTCGGCGGCGGCGCCGGCGCGGAGCAGTTCGTCAACGGCTCCCCCTTCGCCTGGGAGGGCAACTGGTCCGTGCCGGTCTTCGACGCCGCGGAACTCGACTACGGGGCGACCCCGTTGCCGCCCGTCTTCGGCAGGCAGGCCACCCACGCCGAATCCCACGCCTTCGTCCTGCCCCACCAGTCGGACCGCGGGGGCGCCGCCAACGAGGACGCGCACCGCCTCGCCGCCTACGTCGTCCAGCACGCCCGGCAGTGGGCGGCCGGCGGCCACATCCCCGCCTACACCCCGACCCTGTCCACGGCCGCCTACCGCGCGCTGCGGCCGCAGAACGAGTACGTCTCGGCGATGGACCACCAGGCCACCGAGCCGAAGGTGTGGTTCGCCGGGTCCACCGGCATCCTCGCCCAGCGCGTCGGCCCGGTCGTCGTCTCCTCCACGACGGGCTCGGCGAAGCCCGAGGCCGCCGCCCGCCGGATGCGCAGCACGCTCGCCGAACTGCTCGCCATGAAGAACCCCATGGACGGCGGCACCGCCGCGCGGGGAGGTGCCGCCACATGACCGCAACCAGTGCCGAGACGATCGTCCGCCCGGCGCGCGCGAGGACCGCCGCCGACAGTGCCACGCTCCGCCGCCGGCAGGGCTTCCAGCACGGCGGCTGGTTCGTCGCCCCGTTCCTCGCGCTGTTCACGCTCTTCGTGGTGTGGCCGCTGCTGCGCGGCCTCTACCTCAGTTTCACCGACGCCAACATCTCCGGCGACGACGCGAGCTTCATCGGCCTGGACAACTACCGCGAGGCCCTCCAGGACCCGCTGATGTGGGACGCGCTCGGCCACAGCGCCTACTTCACGCTGCTCGTCGTGCCCTGCATCACCGTCCTCGCCTTCCTCCTCGCGATGCTCGCCCACCACATCGAACGCGGCAAGTGGCTGTGGCGGCTCTGCTTCTTCCTGCCGTTCCTGCTGCCGTCAACCGTCGCCGCCAACCTGTGGCAGTGGCTGTTCAACCCCGGCACCGGCATGGTCAACCACGTCTTCGGCATCGACACGCCCTGGCTGACCGACAAGTCGTACGCGATGCTCGCGGTCGTCATCACCACCCTGTGGTGGACCGTCGGCTTCAGCTTCCTGCTCTACCTCGCCGCGCTCCAGGGCATCCCCGCGCACCTCTACGAGGCCGCCGAGCTGGACGGCGCGAACGCCTGGCACCGCACGGTCCACATCACCCTGCCGATGCTGCGCAACATCACCGGCCTCGTCGTCGCCCTCCAGGTCCTCGCCTCGCTCCAGGTCTTCGACCAGGCCGTCGTGATCCAGGACTTCGGGCCGGGGCCGGAGGAATCGACCCGCACCTTCGTGCAGTACACCCTCGAACAGGGCTTCACCAGCTACCGCGTGGGCTACGCCTCCGCGATCTCCATCATCTTCTTCGTGCTCATCGCGGCCGTCGCCCTCGCCCGGATGTGGCTGCTGCGCAACCGTGAGGAGGGCGGCCGATGACCACCGCGGCGACGCAGACCCCGACCGGACCCCGCAGGTCCTGGACGCCCGGCCAGATCGTGCTCACCCTGCTCGGCAGCGCCGTCTCCGCGGTGTTCCTCGCCCCGCTCGCCTGGGCCCTGTTCACCTCGCTCAAGTCGGAGACCGAGGCCGTCGAGGTGCCGGCCCACTGGCTGCCCGAGGACTGGACGGGCCAGGCGTGGCAGGCCCTCTTCGAGGCCGGCAACATCACCAACTGGTTCGTCAACTCCCTGGTGGTGTCGGTGTGCGTGACGACCGTCGTGCTGCTGGTCTCCGCGCTCGCCGGATACGGCTTCGCCCGCACCGAGTTCCGGGGCAAGGGCGTCCTGATGGGCGCGGTGATGGCCGGACTCATGATCTCCCCGGCCGTGCTCGGCGTCCCGCTGTTCACCAGCGTCCAGCAGATGGGGATGGTCGACACCTACTGGGGGATGATCCTGCCGCAGTGCGCGCCCGCCGCGATGGTCTACATACTCTACAAGTTCTTCCAGGGCATCCCACGCGAACTGGAGGAGGCCGCCTTCATCGACGGCGCGGGCCGCTGGCGGGTCTTCTTCACCATCATCGTGCCGCTCTCCCGCCCCTCGCTGGCGGCGGTCGGCATCTTCACCTTCATCAGCTCGTGGAACAACTTCCTGTGGCCGTACATGGTCACCAACAACCCCGACCTGATGACCATGCCCAACGGCATCGCGACCGTCATGAACTCCTACGGCATCCAGTGGGCCCAGCTCATGGCCGGCGGCCTGATGGCGGGCCTGCCCCTGATCATCGTCTTCGTCTTCTTCCAGCGGCAGATCGTGGCGGGCGTCGCCCACACGGGATTGGCGGGCCAGTGACCGTACACAGAACCCTCGCCGCCGCGGGGACGGCCACCCTGATGGCCCTGCTGCCCAACGCGGCGCAGGCATCGGAGCCTTACCCCGAACCGCGCCCCATCACCGGCCAGCAGATCATCCACGATCCCACCGTCATGCGCCTGAAGGGCGGCGGCTACGTCGCCTACTCCACCGGTGGCGTCATCGGCGCCCGGCTCTCCGAGGACGGCAGCCACTGGGACGACGCGGGCAACGCCTTCGCGAAGCCCCCGGGCTGGTGGTACGAGTACAACGACACCGGCGACCCGTGGGCCCCCGACCTCTCCTACCGCGCCGGCCGCTACTGGCTCTACTACGCGGTCTCGTCCTGGGGCACCAACCACTCCGCGATCGGCGTCGCCACCTCCCGCACGGGCCTGCCCGGCACCTGGACCGACCACGGCAAGGTCTTCTCCTCCGCGACGACCGACACCTGGAACGCCATCGACCCGGCGATCATCCGTGCCGACGGCCGCCTGTGGATGTCCTTCGGCTCGTACTGGAGCGGCATCCGCATGGTCGAGCTGGACCCGCGCACCGGCAGGGCGGCCGAGGGCGCGAAGGTCCACCACCTCGCCACCCGCCCCGACGAGCCGTACGCCGTCGAAGGCCCGGAGATCGTCAAGCACGGCCGCCATTACTACCTCTTCGCCTCGTACGACGCGTGCTGCTCGGGCGTGAACAGCACGTACAAGATCAAGGTCGGCAGGTCCACGGAGATCGAGGGCCCGTACGTCGACAGCACGGGCACCCCGCTGCTGGAAGGCGGCGGCGACCTCCTCCTGGAGGGCCACGGCCGCTACATCGGCACGGGCGGCCAGTCCGTCTTCCGCGACCGGGGCCGGGACCGGCTGGCGTACCACTACTACGACGCCGAGGACGAAGGCACGCCCAAGCTCGGGCTGAACGCCTTGACCTGGACCAAGGACGGCTGGCCGAAGGTCTCCTAGGGCCACGGCCGGCCACAACGAACCCGCGGACACACGCGAACCTCTGGAAAGGCAGACATGCGCACCGCCCGCTTCACCCTCGACCCCGCCTTCACCGTCGGAGACGTAAGCCCCCGTCTCTTCGGCTCCTTCGTCGAACACCTCGGCCGCTGCGTGTACACCGGCATCTTCGAACCCGGCCACCCCGCCGCGGACGCCGACGGACTGCGCCAGGACGTACTGGACCTCGTCCGGGAACTCGGCGTCACCGCCGTCCGCTACCCCGGGGGCAACTTCGTCTCCGGGTACAAGTGGGAGGACTCGGTCGGTCCGGCCGAGGACCGCCCCCGCCGCCTCGACCTGGCCTGGCGCTCCACGGAGACCAACCGCTTCGGCCTGTCCGAGTACATCGGCTTCCTCAGGAAGGTCGGCCCGCAGGCCGAGCCCATGATGGCGGTCAACCTCGGCACCCGCGGCGTGGCCGAGGCGCTCGAACTCCAGGAGTACGCCAACCACCCCGCCGGCACGACGCTGTCGGACCTGCGGGCCGAGCACGGCGACAAGGACCCCTTCGGCATCAGGCTCTGGTGCCTCGGCAACGAGATGGACGGCCCCTGGCAGACCGGCCACAAGACCGCCGAGGAGTACGGCCGGCTCGCCGCCGAGACCGCCCGGGCCATGCGCCAGATCGACCCGGACGTCGAACTCGTCGCCTGCGGTTCGTCCGGCCAGTCCATGGAGACCTTCGCCGAGTGGGAGGCGACGGTCCTCAAGGAGACGTACGACCTGGTCGACCACATCTCCCTGCACGCCTACTACGAGCCGCTCGACGGTGACGTCGACTCCTTCCTCGCCTCCGCCGTGGACATGGAGTCGTTCATCGAGAACGTCGTCGCCACCTGCGACCACATCGGCGCCCGGCTCAAGTCGAAGAAGCGGATCAACCTCTCCTTCGACGAGTGGAACGTCTGGTACATGTCGAAGTCGCAGGCCGAGGTGAGCGCCCTCGACTGGCCCGAGGCGCCCCGCCTGCTGGAGGACAACTACAGCGTCATGGACGCGGTCGTCTTCGGCTCGCTCCTCATCGCCCTGCTCCGGCACGCCGACCGCGTCGCCGTCGCCTGCCTCGCCCAGCTCGTCAACGTCATCGCGCCGATCATGACCGAGCCGGGCGGCCCGGCCTGGCGCCAGACCACGTTCTTCCCGTTCGCGCAGGCCGCGCGGTACGGCCGCGGCGAGGTCCTCGACGTCCGGGTGGACTCTCCGACGTACGGGACGGCGAAGTACGGCGAGGCCGACCTGCTGCACGCGACGGCCGTGCGCGCCGAGGACGGCTCGGTCACCGTCTTCGCCGTCAACCGCTCCCGCACCGAGCCGCTGCCGCTGGACGTCGCCCTCGGCGCCCTGGGGCTGACGGACGTCGTCGAGCACAGCGCCCTCGCGGACGCCGACCCGGACGCCCGCAACACACTCGCCGAGCCCGGACGGGTCGTCCCGCACCGGGTGGACGGCACGGCGCTGCGGGACGGCACGCTGACCGCCGTACTGGAGCCGCTGTCCTGGAACGTGATCCGGCTGCGCTGAGCCCCGGCGGATCGGGCTCGGCGGTCAGGCGCGGCGCCGGCCGGGGGAGGCGACGGGCTTCACCGGCACCCCTCCGGCCGCGCTGCCCAGCAGCTCCAGGCGTACCGTCCCGGGCCCCGGCGCCGACTCGCCGTCGGCCAGCACCGCGAGGGCCAGGGTGTTGGCGGCGGCGCGGGTGCGCAGGATGCCGTTCGGCAGGACGAAGGTGTGCGCGGCGCCGCTGCGGCCGGCCGCGTACTCGCCCATGTTCCAGCCGTTCAGGAAGACCTGGACGCGGTGGTCGCCGTCCGGGGCGTCGTCGAGGACGAGGCCGACCGAGGCGTCCACTTCCGGCGGGACGTCCAGCCGGAACGTGGTCCGGTACCAGGTCACGCCCTGGCGCCGGTCCTCCCGGGGGAAGCCCGGCGCGGACACCTTCTCCCAGTCGCCGTCGTCGTACCCCGGCAGATACCAGCCGTGCCGTTCCCCGTACAGCCCGCCGTGGTTGAGCGGCCCGCGCACCGGGTCGGGCGTGACCGCGCCCCGGATCCGCCAGCGCACGTCCGGCGAGGCCCCCTCGAAGGCGGCCGACGTCAGTCCGCGGGCCGCCCGCGGGTCGTCCTGGCCGTGCTGGGTGCGCCGGACCAGGACGGACAGGACGGCCGAGTCGCCGCCGTCGGGACGCTCCCGCCGGGTCCCGCGCAGAGCCGCCGGCACTCCCAGCTCGGCCGTGCCGGTCCAGGTGCCCGACCCGTCGTCCCCGCCGTCCGGACGGTGGCCGCCCAGCGGCTCACCGTCCAGCCACGCCAGCAGCAGGCCGCGCGCGCCGGTGGCGTAGGACAGGGACACCGACGCCAGACCGGCGGCCCCGGTGAGGCGTGCGCGGTACCAGACGTCGCCGTAGTGGTAGCCGTAGTCGTCGGCGAAGAGCACGGGCTGCCCCTCGGGCACCGGGGTGGTGCTGTGCGAGGTCCGCCGGTCGGCGACCGTCCACCCCGAGTCGCCGTAGTCCGGCGCGGACTCGGGGTTCTCGGTGCGGCGCCGCCAGCCGTCGAGTTCGGGCAGCGCCACCTCGGGCACGCCGGGCAGCGGCCATACCGTCATCAGGCTCTGGGCGCGGCCGAAGGACGCCTGCACCGCCGTGCCGTTCCAGGTGACCCGCGTGATGCCGCGCGGCGCCCACACCTCCAGCTCGCGCTCGTCGACGCTGTCACCGGTCAGCCGGATCGTGTCCCCGTCCAGCGCCGCCTCGCGCAGCAGCTCCGGGCCGCGGACCAGGATCCGGCCCGACGGCGTCTCGTACGGCCACAGCCGCAGGGAGGCGGCGTCGTCGGCGAAGAGCAGGAGCAGGGTGCGTTCGGACTCGCCGCTGCGCACCCGCACCCGGCTCAGCCGGTCCTCCTTGAGTGGCACGGTCACGTGCAGTTTCCCGTGGTCGTACGCCCAGGCGGCCTCCTCGTCCAGCCGGGTCGGCCAGGGTTCCGAGGGGCAGTCCATTACCAGGTGCGCCATCTCCCCGGCCCGCCCCACGAAGGCGGCGATGTCCACCCGCCCCACGCTCAGCGACAGCATGGGCTGCACGGTGGCATGCGCCAGTTTCCGTCCGGCGCCCAGGTGGAGGCCGGTGGCGAGCAGCTTGGCGTCGCGGGCCGGGACCGTGACCTCGACGTCGGTCCCGTCCATCGGGACGGTGGAGGTGACGGCGGCGGCGGAGTCGTTGCGCAGTACGTAGGCGTGGGCGCCGGTGTCCGGGTTGGCCAGGTGCCGCACCTGGACGCGGGCGTCCGCGGCCCGGACCTCCGCCGCCTCGTCGAGCCGGGTGAAGTCGGGGACGTGCCGCAGGAGGTGCCCGAGCTGGTGGAGCGGGGCGAGTTCGGCGGTGGGCCGGCGTGCCTCGTCGATGGCGGCGGCCGGGTCGTAGGTGGGGGTGGGCGCCGACGGCGCGGGCAGCCAGCCCCACGAGGTGCCGCCGAACGCCATGTGGACGTTGTGCAGTGTGGTCCCCCGTGCCAGGCCGTCGAAGTGCACCCGCCGCGCCTCGGCGGCGTCCCGGGTCCGCTCCGCCTCGTCCCAGGCGAGGGTCGTGCCGGCGTGCAGCAGGGGTACGTCGATGCCGTCGGCGCGGATCCGCTCGTGCAGGTGGGTCAGGTCGGCGCGCCCGGGGGCGTCGGCCCGGTAGAGCAGGACGGTGCCGGTGCCCCGGGTGAACTGGTGCCGGGCCACGACGGCGTTGACCCGGCTCAGCCACTCGTCGGCGTGGCGCAGGTAGGCGGGGTCGGTGGTCCTGGGCCGGGCGCCGGTGGCGGCCAGCCAGCCGGGCAGGCCGCCCGCGTCCACGTCGGCGCCGATGTACGGGCCGGGGTGGACCACGACGTACAGGCTGCTCTCCGCGGCCGTGCGCAGGAACAGGTCGAGGTCGCGGACGCCGGTGAAGTCGTACGCGCCCGGGGCGGGGGAGTGCTGGTTCCAGGCGAGGCGGACGCTGACCGCGTTGTGGCCGTACGCCCGCATCTTCTGGAGCACGTCCCGCCACAGGGACGGGCTGGGCAGCCGGAAGGGGTGCAGCTCACCGGACCACAGCGACAGCCGTCTGCCGTCCACCAGCAGGGAGTACCGGTCCAGGGCGACCCGGTGGCGCAGCCCGTCGGCGCCGGGCGGCCCGGGCGGCGGGCCGGTGGGCACGGGGCCGGGGGGACCGGTCAGCGCCGCGCCGCTCACGCTGCCGCCGAGCGCGAGCCCGAGGACGGTGGTGCCCGCGAGGGCGCTGAACGCTCGTCTGCTGAGACTGCTGAGCTCCAAGGGAGCATCTCCTGTTGCCGTGCTTGTGGTGCTGCCGCGTGAGCGGGACCGCCTGTGCCCCGCCATTCTTCCAGCGGACCCCACAATGGTCGGTATGAGGATCTCGGCGCGTGCGGACTACGCGGTGCGGGCAGTGCTGGAACTGGCCGTCCGGCAGGACGACCGGCCGGTCAAGGCGGAGGACGTGGCCACCGTCCAGGACATTCCGCACAAATTTCTGGAGGGGATCCTCGGCGATCTCCGGCGTGGCGGCATCGTCGAGAGCCGGCGCGGCGGGGGCGGCGGGTACCGGCTGGCGCGCGAGGCGTCGGCCATCACGGTGGCGGACGTGATCCGGGCGGTGGACGGCCCGATCGTCTCCGTGCGCGGGGAGCGGCCGACGGGGCTGGTGTACACGGGCACGGCGGGGCCCCTGCTGCCGCTGTGGGTGGCGCTGCGCGCCAATGTGCGCCGGATCCTGGAGGGCGTGACGATCGCCGACCTCGCGGCGGACGCGCTGCCGGACCCGGTGCGGGAGCTGGCGGCGGAACCGGCCGCCTGGGAGAACCCGTAGGTCACCCGTAGGTCACCCGTAGGTCACCCGTAGGTCACACACCCACGGGGTGGGAACCGGCCGGTGTGAATGGCCGGGGAGGCATCTGTCCGCACCCGGCGGGGATCCCTACGATGCGGATGTTGCGTAGATGTCATGTGCAGAACATATGTAGATGGCGAACGCATTAAACGACATCCACCCCCCACTGACCGGGATGGGAGACCCATGGCCACGGGCCTGCTCCTGAGCGGCACCATCGCCGCGCTGCTCACCTCCGCGCTGCCCGCGCAGCACCAGCCCTCCGACGGGTTCGAGGACCCGCCGCCGGACAAGATCGTCATCAAGGTCGCCACGGTGAACGGCTCCGGCTGTCCGCAGGGCACGGCGGCCGTCGCCGTCTCCGACGACAACACCGCGTTCACTGTCACCTACAGCGACTACCTCGCCCAGGCGGGCGGCGACTCCGCGCCCACCGACTTCCGCAAGAACTGCCAGCTCAACCTGCTCGTCCACGTCCCGCAGGGCTTCACCTACGCCGTCGCCAGCGCGGACTACCGCGGCTTCGCCGCCCTCCAGCCCGGCGCCACGGGCACCCAGCGGGCCTCGTACTACTTCCAGGGCTCCCCGAACACGGAGTTCCGCACCCACCCCTTCGGCGGCCCGCTCAACGACAACTGGCAGGCCACCGACTCCACCGACTGGGCCCAGCTGGTCTGGGCGCCCTGCGGGGTGCAGCGCAACTTCAACATCAACACGGAGCTGCGGGTGAGCACGGGCACGTCCGACCCGAGCAAGGTGAGCTTCATGACGATGGACTCGACGGACGGCGAGATCAACACGGTGTACCACCTCGCCTGGAAGGAGTGCCCGGAGTCCTGACCGGCGGCCGGCCCGCGGGCCCCCGGCGGTCAGCCGGCGGCGTCCTCGACGCTCTCCCCGGCGGGACCGCCCTCGCGCGGACCGCCGTCCTCGGGACCGACGGGCCGGCCTTCCCAGTGCAGGACGCGCCACCCCGCCTGCGGGGCGCCGGACAGGATGACGACACCGGTGTTCCCCAGCCCGTGGGCGGCGGCGAAGGCGGTGTCGATGTTCTCCGCCCGGGCCGCCGTCCACGTACGAATCACGGCGCCGTGACTGACCATGGCCACGGTCCCGGCTCCGGTGGCAGCGGCCTCCTCGACCACGGCGTCGAAACGCGCCAGCGCCTCCACGCCGTTCTCCCCGCCCGGCACGCGGCGCGCGGTGTCCCCCGCCGACCAGGCGAGCGCGGTGGTCAGGTACGTCTCCACGGCCTCCCGGTCGCCCCGCATCTCCAGATCACCGGCGGACAGCTCCCGGATGCCGTCCCGCACGACGATCTCCAGCCCCGTCCGGGCCGCCAGCGGCGCCGCGGTGAGCCGGGTGCGCAGCAGCGTCGACGCGTAGAGGGCGTCGATCCGCTCCGCCGACAGGGCCTCCGGGAGCGCGTCCGCCTGCTCCTGCCCCAGCGGGGTCAGCGCGGGACCGGGTGTGGCCGTGTCCAGCAGGTGCTTGAGGTTGGACGGGGTCTGGCCGTGCCGGATGAGCAGCAGTCGCATCGACGGATCAGTCTCCCTTGAGCCGGGTGCCTCCACTGTGCCATCCCCGCCTCATGCCCCGTCCGGCCGGCACAGCAGGGGCTTGTCCAGTTCGGAGCAGGGGCGGTGGCCCTGGGAGCGGATGACGTCCTTGCCGACCTCCTCGGCGAGGTAGCGCAGGAGGACTGGCGGCGGAGGGGCGAAAGGGCCCGCGGATTCGGTGAGTCTGCTGTTCGAATTCACGCGCTGGTCATCTGCGACACCCGGTGTTCTCCGGACTCGGGGATCACTCCGTGCCGTCGTGGCCGCGCAGGTGCAGCGAGCGGAGGGCCACCTCGAGGGCGAAACGGTGGTCGGGGTCGGCGAGCCGGTCGCCCAGGTGGGCGTCCAGCGTCCGCAGGCGGTAGCGGACGGTCTGGGCGTGCACGCCCAGCACCTCGCCGACCTGCTCCGCCGGTGCCCGGGTGGATACGTGGACGCGGAGGGTCTCCACGAGCCGGTCGCGCCGTCTGGCGGGCAGCTCGTCGAGCGGGGCCAGTTCACGCGCCGCGATCCGGTCGACGAGGGCGGAGTCGGACAGCAGCCACAGGGTCGTCAGGTGATCCTCGCAGCGGATCAGCGGAACGTCGGGTATGACATCGTCGTCAACGAGCTGCAGCACACGGCGGGCCCAGCGGACGGAGTCGGCGGCCTGCGCGATCGGTACGGTCAGGCCCAGCGCGGCGCGGGCGCCGGCCAGGGCCGTACGGAGCATGTCGAGGCGGGCGGGGGTGAGGTCCCCGGGGACGAGCAGGTGCGGCTGCGGAATGTCCAGGTCGGTGAGGACGTCCCGGTCGAGCGCCGCCTGGATGTGTTCCGGCGCCGGATGGTCCAGGGCGACGAGGAAACACGACCGGGGCAGCTCCCAGGCGGCGGCCTTGCACAGTTCCGAGATGGTCGTGCGGGGCAGCGGCGAGGCGGTCAGCAGGAAGTGCAGTAACTGTCTTCGTAACGCGGACTCCTCCGAGGCCGCCCGCTCCCGCACCTCCGCGTATCCCTCGCGGGTGATCGCCTCCAGCTCCTCGACGTAGGCGAAGAGGGCGTCGGCGAAGGCGAGGATCAGCGCGGGGGAGAGGCTGTACTGCCGTCCCAGGGTCTTGGCCCGGCGCAGTGCGATGCGGGCGCCGAGCCGGTAGGCGCCTCGCAGGACCTCCAGGTCGCGGCCCTCGTAGGCCTCCACCCGGCCGAACCTGCGCAGCAGTTCGTCCCGCAGCTCCGAGCTGCTGCCGGGGTTGTCGACCCGGTCCACGAAGGCGGTCAGCGCCTGCTCGACCCCCTGGCGGATCGCGTCCCCGTCCGGGCCGTTGAGCAGCCTGCCGTACACCGGGTAGCTGCGGGTGACCTCGATGCGTATCTCGTTCAGCAGCCCCGGGAGCAGCGGTCGCATGAAGGCCGCGAACTTCTTGGGAAGGGGGTCGAGCGGTTCACCGAGCACCGAAGGACGCGCGATGGAGGGCATGAGTGTTCCCTTGCTCTGCGACATGTCCGGTGGGGTGGCCGGCCGGGCTCCGTTCGCGTGGGGCGGAACCTGGGCCGGTCCACCAGGCGTTCACCGGCTTGGCAAGCCGACGGTAAATCAACTTCGTTGTGATGTACATCTCTTGGGGAGCAATCGTGCCACTGTTGTGTGGGCTCGTGGCCGTTACTTGACGGCGGAGTGCCAGTTCTCAGCCAGTACCCGGCCGGCGTCGGGGACGACGGTCCCGGGCGCGTTGAGGCCCGTGAGATGGGTCTGCGTGTTGGCGAGGGTCAGGCTGTTGTTCCCGGCGGCGGAGGGCAGTCCGGTCTTCGCGTTGACCGCCGCGTTGATCAGGCCGACGTTCAGGCCGCAGCCGGTGGCGCCGGGCACCGCGAAGGTGCTGTCGTTCTGGGTGGCGCCGGTGAGGTTGATCCGGCTCATCTCGCCGGCCGCGTCGACGGTGCCGTCACCCTGGAAGAAGGTCATCCCGAACTCCGGGTAGGTGCGGTTCTCCGGCCGCAGGACGATCGGGTCGGCGGCGGTTCCGATGTAGCACTTGTCGCCGAGGAGCGGGTTCTCCAGGTGGATGCGGACCGGCAGGGCGACGATCGGCATGTCGGTGAGGACGCCCGCGGTCTGGTCGAAGGCGTAGGGCGCGCCGACGGACTCCATGGTCGCGGTGATCTTGTTGAGGCTGGAGTTCTCCAGCGACTCGCAGATGCCCGTGATCACGAATATGTCGCTCGGACACATCAGGCCGAGCAGTCCGCCGGGCACGGCGGCGGGTTCGGCGACCAGCGCGCCGGAGGCCGGGGCGGCCACGCTGCTGGTGCCGTCCGCGTTCTGTACGACGCCGATCTGGAGGTTGGTCCGGCCCGTGACCACGGTGGTGTTGCCCAGTTTGATCGAGCCGCCGGCGGAGGTGGACACGACGCACTGCGGGGTCTTCTCGAAGCCGTCGGCGGCCAGCATCGCCGGGGCGTCGACGGGGCAGCGGGTGAAGGGGGCCCACTCGCCGTTCAGCGTGGGGCCGGCGGCGGTCGCCGTGCCCAGGGAGGCGAAGGCGCCGAGGGCGGTCAGCGCGGACACGGTGGCGAGTCGGGTGCGGGTGGAGGTCGGACGCATGGTGGTGGCCTTCCGTGGAGGTGGGGAGGGGGGAGGTGGGAGGGACAGGCGGGCTCAGCGCTCGGCGACGGGGATCTCGTAGGGCTGGAGGTCTTCCGTGCACTGGCCCGGGGTCTCGGGGGTCGGGAACACCGGGGCGGCGATCGCGCACGTCTGGCCCTGGACCTGCTTGACGTGGTTGCCGGGACCGGAGACGGAGGCGGTGAGCAGACGGTCGAGGTCCTCGCCGTCCGTGCCGCAGCCGGTGAAGGCCGGGATGCTCGTCTCGCCGGACAGCGCGCCGCCGCTGAGTAGCAGGTAACCGGTGGCATCCTGGCCGAGGATCTGCTCCCCCCGGCCGTAGAGCACCAGGTGGTCACCGGGATGGTTGGCCGGATCCGGGTCGACGGAGGTGAGGGACGTCTCGGTCCGGCAGCCGGAACCGACGTCCAGGGGCGTCCCGTTGACCTCCAGGTGGGTCACGTGCAGGACCAGCGGCGCCCGGACGTAGGTGTCCGTGACCGTGGTGAAGTCGGAGAGACGCAGCTTGATGCGCGAGTCGATCCTGATGGGGCCCGTCTGCTCCAGCACCATGGTGGCTTTCACCGGGGCGAAGTCGAAGGACAGGAAGGTGCTCTGGAACGGCGGTGTCTGCTTGCGCTCCTGGTAGTGGAAGTTCGCGTACGACACGGTGTCGAAGATGATGTGTTCCGGGTCGGGGGGGCCGTTCACGGGGAGCCCCTGTTCGATCAGCAGGCAGGACGGCGGGAGGTACGCGGCGCCCTTCATCTTGTTCACGTTGGCGTAGCCGGTGACGTAGGCGTCGAGCGACACGTCCGTGGGCGGGTGCTGCTCGTCGTAGCGGCACGGCGGTACGTCGTCGCGGTCCGCGGCGGCGCCGGGCACGGTCTCCAGCACCTCCGGCGACCGGTCTCCCTGCCGCTCCTCCTGCTGTCCCTGCCCCCGCGCTTCCCGGTCCGGGCTCCGGGAGGCCCCGTCCGGACCGGACGGGGACGGCGAACCGCCCGGGCTCGGCGAACCGCCCGCGTCGACAGGTACGGTGGCCAGCAGCCCCTGGCCGGGCGCGTCCTCGGCGAGGGCGCAGCCGACGGTGAGCGAGCCGGGCCCGTTGGCGGCGGGCCGCGTGGCCGCAGGGTTCGCGGTGGCCGGGTCCGCAGCGTCGAGTGCCAGGTCGATCGAGAGGGTGCCGGCGGAGAACGTCAGGTCTCCGTCGCTCCGTCCGGCCACCGAGGGGACGTCGCCCTTCGAAACCAGCGTCAGCGGCCCCGACTCGGGCAGCGCGACGGGCTCCGCGCCGCCCCGCCAGGTCGCCTTCGCCGTGGCCGCGTTCTGGGCGACGCCCACCTCCAGCCGGGTCGCCGCCCGTACCTCGGCCGCGCCGCGCGCGGTGAGGTCCGCGACGGCCTCCGCCGGGAGCTGGACGGCGGTGGTGACGCCGGACGGCGAGAACGCCTCGCCCGCCCCGGCCCGTTCCGGGAACTCCGCCGAGACCCGTACCGTCGCGGGCAGTTGACCCGACGGGAGGGTGCAGACGTAGGGGAGTTCGACCTCGATCTCCTGGGTGCCCGAGGCGGAGGCCGTGGTCGGGATCAGGGCGGCGAGCACGACGAACGCGGCGATCGACGTGGTCCGGGCGCGGACCCGGGGCGGCCGGGGTGCGGCGGCTCGTTGGGCTTTCATGCGACTCCGCTCGGATGGCTCGGGCAGCGTGGGCAGGGTCGGGCACGGTCGGGTACGGTCGGGCGGCTCGGGCCCGCGAACGCCCGGCCGGGGTGCCGGCCGGGCGCACGTGAGGGGCGGTGGGCTACGGGTTGGAGCCGACGATCGTCGGTATGGCGTTGGTGCTCTTCACCTTGACGGCGTAGTTGCCCTTGAAGGTGGGCTTGGTGGCCGTCGTGACCACGGCGCCGCAGTTGACCGGCGCCGGGCTGCTGCTGACCGTCAGGTCGCCGACGGCGCTGTTGACCGCCAGGACGCCGGTGGAGTTGGTGTAGGTGGCCGAGGCCTTGCCCACCACCGTGAACTTGCAGGCGCCGGCGGTGACCTGCGCCTTGACGTTGCCGACGTGGCCCGTGGTGACGCCCGTCGAGGCGTTGTAGTCCACCGCGACGACGTCCCAGGGGGTGACCGAGGTGGTGGTGACGTTGCCCAGGACACTGGTACACGGTGAGGCGGACGAGCCGAAGGTCATCGTGGTGATGTCGGCGACGTCCCCGGGGTTGCCGGTGGTGCTGTTCATCGAGCCCTCCGCTCCCGAGACCGTGCAGGTCATCGGGATCGTGGCGGTCAGCACGATGTTGCCGGCGTTCGTGGCCTTGAACGCGGCCGGCGAGGGGGTGACGGTCCACACCGTGGAGGGCACCGCCGAGGACGGGCCGACGGCGAGGCCCAGCGCCGACGCTGCCGCGCAGACCACGATGGCCGACCTTCTCGTGTTCTTCTTCATGGCTCGGGACTCTCCTTGAGGGTTGACCGGCGAAGACGGGCCTGACGTTACTCGCGGGAAACTTAGCCGAACAATGCGGTAGTCCATGATTCTTTTAAAAGTGGGACCACCTGTTTCCGGGGTGAGTGATCCGCGGTTCTCCTTGCTCACGTGACGCCAAGTCCGGGAAATGTGAACGGCGTCCGGGCTGTTCACAGCGGTGTCGCTCCCATCGGGTCCTGATGCTCACCGGCCGACAAGTTTCCGAGAGGTTTTTGTGTCCTGCCTGACAGGTTCCCGATGGCTGAAGTCGGCATCCCGGAAAACTCCGATTCCGGTGTTGCCCGCCGAGGTTACTCGGCCGTAACGTGCCGGTGTGGTGCTCGGTTCCAGGTCGGTGGCCCCCGTCGGCCGGAGCCATGACGGACACTTTTCGGCCCACCCTCCATCGGGCTCGGGTGTCCGTCGGCAGGGTCCCGCGGGGCCACACCCCCCGGACCCGCGCGACCCTGCCCTGTCTCCCCGGAGACAAGTCCGGCGCCGCCGTATTGTCTGCGCGGTGACAAGTTCGGCAGGCCTGCCGAAGATCCGGTGCCGACCCGTTGTCAGTGCGCTCCGCGCCGAATTAACGTGCGCCCGCAGCGCGTATCCGATTGACGTCCGCTGGAGGTGATATGGGAATCGAAGTAGTGGTCGAGGGTCTGACCAAGTCCTTCGGTAAGCAGAGCATCTGGCGGGACGTTTCACTCACTCTTCCGGCCGGAGAGGTCAGCGTGATGCTGGGCCCGTCCGGAACTGGTAAGACCGTTTTCCTGAAGTCGCTCATAGGGCTGCTCAAACCCGAGAAGGGCCGTGTCCTCATCAACGGAGTGGACATGGTGAACAGTCCGGAACGAGACATCTACGAGACCCGGAAACTGTTCGGTCTCATGTTCCAGGACGGAGCCCTCTTCGGGTCCATGTCCCTTTTCGACAACATCGCCTTCCCGCTGCGCGAACACACCCGCAAGAAGGAGTCCGAGATCCGTCGCATCGTCATGGAGCGGATCGAGGTCGTCGGACTCCTTGGCGCGGAGGGAAAGCTCCCCGGGGAGATCAGCGGAGGCATGCGCAAGCGGGCCGGACTGGCCCGCGCGCTCGTCCTCGACCCGCAGATCATCCTGTGCGACGAACCGGACTCCGGGCTCGACCCGGTCCGCACCGCCTACGTCTCCCAACTGCTGATCGACCTGAACGCGCAGCTCGACGCGACGATGCTGATCGTCACCCACAACCTCGACATCGCCGCCACCGTCCCCGACAACATGGGGATGCTCTTCCTGCGCGAACTGGTCACCTTCGGCCCGCGCGAGGTGCTGCTCACCAGCGACGAACCGGTCGTGTCCCAGTTCCTCGGCGGCCGGCGCGAGGGCCCCATCGGGATGTCCGAGGAGAAGGACGCGGCCACGCTCGCCGCCGAGGCGGGCGCCGTCTCCGCCGTCCCCGCCGCACCCCGGGTGATCGTCCCGCAGCTGGAACCGTCGCCCGGCCTGCCGCCGCGCAAGGCCGTCGCCCGACGGCGTGAGCGTGTCATGGGCATGATCGACTCGCTGCCGTCCGCCGCGCGTTCCGCCATCCGGGAGACCTACGCGAAGAACTCCGAGGCGGCCACCCTGCCGATGCCCGCCGCCGGGAGCGGCGCGTGATCACCGGCGCGCTGCGGCAGACCGGCCGGCTCTTCGCGCTCGCCGCCGAGGTCGTCCGGGCCGTCTTCCGAAGACCCTTCCAGTTCCGCGAGTTCGTCGAACAGTTCTGGTTCGTCGCGAGTGTGACCATCCTGCCCGCCGCCCTCGTGTCGATACCCTTCGGCGCCGTCATCGCCCTCCAGGTCGGCTCGCTCACCGAGCAGCTGGGAGCCCAGTCGTTCACCGGGGGCGCCAGCGTCCTCGCCGTCGTCCAGCAGGCGAGCCCGCTCATCGTGGCCCTGCTGATCGCCGGCGCCGGCGGCTCGGCCATCTGCGCCGACCTCGGCTCCCGCAAGATCCGCGAGGAACTCGACGCCATGGAGGTCATGGGCGTCTCACCGGTGCAGCGACTCGTCGTGCCCCGGGTCCTGGCCGCCATGGGGGTGGCGGTCCTGCTCAACGGCCTGGTCTCCGTCGTCGGCATCCTCGGCGGCTACTTCTTCAACGTCGTCATGCAGGGCGGCACCCCCGGCGCCTACCTCTCCAGCTTCTCCGCCCTCGCCCAGCTGCCCGACCTGTACGTCAGCGAACTCAAGGCGCTGGTCTTCGGGTTCATCGCGGGCATCGTCGCCGCCTACCGCGGCCTCAACCCGCGCGGCGGCCCGAAGGGCGTCGGCGACGCCGTCAACCAGTCCGTCGTCATCACCTTCCTCCTGCTCTTCTTCGTCAACATGGTGATGACGGCCGTCTACCTCCAGATCGTCCCGCCGAAGGGAGGCTGAGCTCCGATGGCCTCCCCGCTCGCCTGGCTCGACCGGTCCGGCGACCAACTGCTGTTCTACGTACGGGCACTGCTGTGGATACCGCGGACCCTGCGCCGCTACCTCAAGGAGGTGCAGCGCCTCCTCGCCGAGGTGGCCTTCGGCTCCGGCGGCCTCGGCGTCATCGGCGGCACCATCGGCGTGATGATCGCGATGACGCTCTTCACCGGGACCGTCGTCGGACTCCAGGGCTACGCGGCCCTCGACCAGATCGGCACCGCCGCGTTCACCGGATTCGTCTCCGCCTACTTCAACACCCGGGAGATCGCCCCCCTCGTCGCCGGACTCGCCCTCTCCGCGACCGTCGGAGCCGGCTTCACCGCCCAGCTCGGCGCCATGCGCATCAACGAGGAGGTCGACGCCCTGGAGGGCATGGGCATCCGCTCCATGCCCTACCTCGTCACCACCCGCATCATCGCCGGCGTGGTCGCCATCGTCCCGCTCTACGCGATCGGGCTGCTCTCCTCCTTCCTCGCCTCCCGCTACGTGACCGTCCTGTTCAACGGGCAGTCACGCGGCACCTACGACCACTACTTCAACCTCTTCCTCTCCCCGACGGACGTGCTGCTCTCCGTACTGAAGGTGCTGATCTTCAGCGTGATGGTGATCGTCGCCCACTGCTACTACGGCTACCGCGCCTCGGGCGGCCCCGCCGGCGTCGGCGTCGCCGTCGGCCGGTCCGTGCGCAACGCCATCGTGCTGATCAGCGTCACCGACTTCTTCCTGTCGCTGGCCCTGTGGGGCGCGACCACGACCGTGAAGGTGGCGGGGTGACATGAGCGGACCGCGGGGAAAGACGCTGGGCCACCGGTCCGCCGGGGTGGTGTTCCTGCTGGTGCCCGCCCTGCTGATCTGGCTGGCCGTCGCCGTCTACGACAAGGAGTTCACCGACTCCGATCCGGTGGTCGTCGAGACCGGCAGCGCCGGCAACCAGATGCACCCGGGCGCCGAGGTCAAACTGCGCGGCGTCGTCGTCGGCGAGGTCCGCGCCATCGACGCCACCGGTGCCGGGGCCCGGCTCACCCTCGCCATGAAGCCCGGCTCGCTGGACCACGTACCGTCCGACGTGCGCGCGCAGATGCTGCCGACCACCCTGTTCGGCGAGCGGTTCGTGGCCCTCGTACCGCCAGAGAACCCCTCGGCCGAGCCCCTGGCCGCCGGAGCCGTCGTCCCCCAGGACCGCTCCGCGAACGCCATCGAGCTGCAGCAGGTGCTCGACAACGTCCTGCCGATGCTCACCGCCGTCCAGCCGCAGAAGCTCGCCGCGACCCTGTCGGCCGTCTCGCAGGCCCTGGAAGGGCGTGGGGAGCGGCTCGGCGAGACGCTGAGCCTGCTGGACGAGCACCTGGAGGAGTTCAACCCCAACCTGCCCGCCCTCAACCGGGACCTCAAGGAACTCGTGAAGGTCAGCCACGTCTACGCGGACGCCGCGCCCGACATCATCACGGCGCTCACCGACTTCACCACCACCAGCGGCACCCTCGCCGAGCAGGAGGCCGAACTCGCCGCCACCCTCGGCGCCACCACCCGGACGTCCGAGGACGTGACCGCCTTCCTGCGCAAGAACCGGGACAACATCATCCGGCTCAGCGCCACGAGCAGGCCGACCCTGGAACTGCTCGCCGAGTACTCCTCGGCCTTCCCCTGCACCCTGCGCGCCCTCGCCGAGTTCGTCCCGGCCATGGACAAGGCGCTCGGCAAGGGCACCGACCGGCCCGGCATCCACGTCGACGTCACCACCGTCCCCTCGCGCGGCGCCTACCGCCCCGGCCGCGACACCCCGGTGTACGACTCCGGCGGCGGCCCCCGCTGCCCCTCCGTGCCGTACGTCGGCTCACTGCCCCGGCCCACCGCGCGGACCGCCTCCGCGGCGGCGGAGCAGGACCTCGGGCCCGCCAACTCCCCGTCCGAGAACGACCTCGTCAACGAACTCCTCGCCCCCGCCGCCGGCAAGAGCCCGAAAGACCTGCCCGACTGGAGCAGCCTGCTGGTCGGCCCCGTCTACCGCGGTACGGAGGTGACACTCGGATGACCGGGGCCGAGAACGCGCACACCCGGCGCCGCCCGCTGACCGGGCCGCTGCTCAAGTCCCTCGTCTTCGTGGTGGTCACCGCCCTCGCCACGACCGTGCTCGGCCTCGGCGTCGCCGGCAGCGGTGCCGGCTCCGGCACCGGCAGCAGGACCTACAAGGCCCTGTTCACCGACGTCACCGGGCTCATGGACGGCGACAGCGTGCGGATCTCCGGTGTGACGGTCGGCGAGGTGACCGACGTACGCGTCGTGCACCGGCGCACCGCCCAGGTCACCTTCACCGTCCGCGAGGACCGCACGCTGCCCCGGTCGACCACCGCCGCCGTGAAGTACCTCAACATGGTCGGCCAGCGCTACGTCGCCCTCGGCCGCGGCAGCGGCGACCTCACCGGCACCCTCCCGGAGGGCGGCACGGTCCCGCTCGACCGCACCGCGCCCGCGCTCGACCTGACCCTGCTCTTCAACGGCTTCAAGCCGCTGTTCGAGGGACTCTCCCCGAAGGACGTCAACGAACTCGCCGGATCGATCGTGCAGGTGCTCCAGGGCGAGGGCGCCACCGTCGACAGCCTGCTCCGCCACATCGGCTCGCTCGGTACGACCGTCGCCGCCAAGGACAAGGTGATCGGCCAGGTCGTCCAGAACCTCACCACCGTCCTCGACACCCTCAACGACCGCGAGGACAGCTTCGACGACCTCGTCGTCACCCTCCAGCAGCTCGTCACCGGCTTCAACGAGGACCGCAAACCCCTGGGCAAGGCCGTCACCGCCATGGGCGAACTCACCACCGTCACCGCCGGCCTCCTCGAGGACGGACGGGAGCCCCTCAAGAAGGACATCCGCGAACTGGGCCGGCTCTCGACGAACCTCGGCGAGCACACCCCGCAGATCGAGGACTTCCTCGAACGGACCCCCGCCAAGATGACCGCCCTGACGCGCCTCTCCTCCTACGGATCGTGGTTCAACCTCTACCTCTGCGAGGCCCGCGTGAGCGGAGTGACCACCTCCGACGGCTCCGAACCGCCGACCGGTATCGCGATCACCGAATCGAGGTGCCGCGGATGAGGCGCCCGCACATCAAGCCCGTCAAGGAACGCAACCCCGTCGCCGTGGGCCTCGTCGGGCTGCTCGTCCTCGCCGTGATCGCCGTCCTCGTCTACAACGTGGACCGGCTGCCGCTGGGCGGCTCCACCTCCTACAGCGCCGACTTCTCCGAGGCGGCGGGCCTGGACGAGGGCGACGAGGTGCGCATCGCGGGCGTCAAGGTCGGCAAGGTCACCGGCGTCGCGCTCGACGGGCCCAAGGTGAAGGTCACCTTCGAGGTCGAGGACGCCTGGCTCGGCGACCGGACGACGGCCGCCATCGCCATCAAGACCGTCCTCGGCGACAAGTACCTGGCGCTCGACCCGCTCGGCGCCGGCCGGCAGGACCCCGGCCGCCGCATCCCCCTGACCCGCACCACCTCCCCGTACGACGTGACCCAGGCGTTCCAGGACCTCAGCGGCACCGTCGACGACATCGACACCCGGAAGCTCGCGGAGAGCTTCGAGACCATCTCCGACACCTTCGCCGACTCCCCGCCCCACGTGCGCAAGGCCGCCACCGGCCTGTCCGACCTGTCCCGCTCCGTCTCCAAGCGCGACACCGAACTGTCCGAACTCCTCAAGGGCAGCGCCAAGTTCAGCAAGACACTGGAGAACAAGAAGTCCAGCTTCGAGACCCTCATCGAGGACGGCGGCTCACTCCTCGGCGAACTGCGGGACCGCCGCGCCGCCATCAGCGCCCTGCTCAAGGGCAGCCAGGACCTCGGCATCGAACTCGGCGGCCTCGTCAAGGACAACGAGAAGCAACTCGGCCCGACCCTCAAGGCGCTCGGCCGCGTCACCGCGGTCCTGGAGAAGAACAACACCCAGCTCGGCAAGACCCTCGCGCTGGTCGGCCCGTACTACCGCCTGGTCGGCAACACCCTCGGCAACGGCCGCTGGTTCGACAGCTACCTGTGCGGAGTCGTGCCCCGCGACTACCTGCCCGAGACCTCCCGGCCCGAGACCGGATGCCTGCCGCCGAAACAGCCGGCCGCGGCCCAGGGGAGCGGTGAGTGATGAACCGACGCCGAAAGATCCTCACCGGTCTGCTCGCCTTCGCGGTGCTCCTGGCCGGCGGCCTGGTCACCGTCCGCGCCCTCGACGCCGACGGCACCCGCGTCACCGCCTACTTCGACCGCACCATCGGCGTCTACGCCGGATCCGACCTGCGCGTCCTCGGCGTCCGGGTCGGCGAGGTCGAGTCGGTGCGGCCGCAGGGCACCACGGTCCGCGTCGGCCTCCGCCTGGACGAGGGGGTGCGGGTCCCGAAGGGCGCGCGGGCCGTCGTCGTCGCACCGAGCGTCGTCTCCGACCGCTACGTCCAGCTCACCCCCGCCTACGACACGGGCCCCGCCCT
This sequence comes from Streptomyces sp. NPDC058534, assembly GCF_042717365.1. Classification (NCBI taxonomy): domain Bacteria; kingdom Bacillati; phylum Actinomycetota; class Actinomycetes; order Kitasatosporales; family Streptomycetaceae; genus Streptomyces; species Streptomyces sp. NPDC058534. The sequence continues at coordinate 19,458 of NZ_JBHXNW010000031.1, read as the reverse complement.
CGCCGACGGCGCCGTACTGCCCGCCTCCCGCAACCACGTCCCCGTCGAGATCGACCAGATCTACGACTCCATCACCGAACTCGGCGACGCCCTCGGCCCGGACGGCGCCAACTCCGAGGGCGCCCTGTCCGAACTCCTTCGCACCGGCGCCGCCAACCTCGACGGCAACGGCGAGGCCATCGGCGACGGCGTCGAGGAGTTCGGCAAGGCGGCCAAGACCCTCGACGGCAGCAGCGGCGACCTGTTCAAGACCCTCGGCAGCCTCCAGACCTTCACCACCATGCTGAAGAACAAGGACACCGACGTGCGCACCGCCCAGGAACGCCTGGACGAGGTCGTCAGCTTCTTCGCCGACAACAAGGACGACCTCACCGGTGCGCTGGAGGAACTCGGCAAAGCCCTCGGCCAGGTCAAGACCTTCATCGAGGACAACCGGGGCGAGCTGAAGAAGAACGTCGACCGGCTCGTCCCCATCACCCGGACCCTGGTCGAACAACGGGCCTCGCTGGCCGAGGCGCTGGACGTGGCACCACTGGCCGCGGGCAACGTCGTGAACGCCTACAACCCCGACACCCGCACCCTCGACGGCCGCGCCAACCTCAACGAGATCAGCATCGGCGGCCCCCTGCTGCCGCTGCCCGTGGCGGGCGCGACCGACGGGAAGAAGGGAGACGGCCGATGAAGCGCGGCACCCTCGCCGCCGGCCGGGCCGCCGGCCTGACCGCGGGCGGACTGATCGCCCTCGGTCTCGGCTTCGCCCTGGCCCTCGGCGGGATCACCGTCGTGCCGAGCGGCTTCGGGGGCATCGACGACCTGCCGCTGCCCGGCGGCGCCGACCTCGGCGACCACCCCCGCACCGTCACCGCGGAACTCCAGGACGTGCTCAGCCTGGTCCCGCACTCCGCGGTACGCGTCAACGACGTCGCCGTCGGCCGGGTCACCGGCATCGAACTCGGCGAGAACGACTGGTCGGCGCGCGTCACCATGGAGATCAACGGCGAGGTGCGGCTGCCCGCCGACACCACCGCACGGCTCGAACAGTCCAGCCTGCTGGGAGAGAAGTACATCCAGCTCGTCGCACCCGCCAAGGAGACCGGAGCCGGCCCCCTGGCGGACGGAAGCGTCATTCCGCTGGCCCGCACCAGCCGCAACACCGAGGTCGAGGAGGTGTTCGGCGCGCTGTCCCTGCTCCTCAACGGCGGCGGCGTCAGCCAGCTCAAGACCATCACCCGGGAACTGGGCGCGGCGCTCGGCGGCCGCGAACCCGAGGTCCGCTCCATGCTCAAGCGGGTCAACACCCTGGTGAGCGACCTCGACGACCACCGGGGGGACATCACCGACGCCCTCGACGCCGTCAACCGGCTCTCCTCCACCCTCGCCACCCGCAAGGAGGACGTCGGCACCGTCCTCACCGGCCTCTCGCCCGGGCTGAAGACGCTGGAGAAGCAGCGCGGCTCACTGCTGACCATGCTGCGCTCCCTCGACACGCTCTCCGGCGTCGCCGTCTCCACGATCAACGCGAGCAAGGACGACATGATCGCCGACCTCAAGGCCGTCGCGCCGACGCTGAAGGCGCTCGCCGACGCGGGCACCGACCTGCCCGACTCGCTCCAGGTGCTGCTGACGTACCCGTTCACCGACGAGGTGCTGCGCGGGGTGAAGGGCGACTACCTCAACACGTACCTGAGCATGGTCGCCGTGCCCGGGACCCAGGTGATCCCGCCGATCGTGCCCGAGGGCACCCCGGCGAGGAAGCAGACCTCCTCGCCCCTGCCGCTGCCCTCGGTGTCCGAGCCCGGAGGAGGTGAGCGCGGGTGATCACCCTCGCCGTACGGCTGAAGAACCTCGCCTTCCTCATCGTCGCCGTCCTCGCCCTCTCCTACCTCGGCATCCGCTACGCCGATCTCGGCCGGTACGTGGGCGTCGCCGACTACTACACCGTCGACGTACAACTCCCGCGCACCGGCGGCCTGTTCACCCACTCCGACGTCACCTACCGGGGCGTCTCGGTGGGCCGCGTCGGCCCGATCGACCTCACCGCAGAGGGCGTCGTCGCCGAACTGCGCATCAAGAAGTCCGCCCCCCGCATCCCCGCCGACACCAAGGCCGTGGTCGCCGGGCTCTCCGCCGTGGGCGAGCAGTACATCGACCTGCGGCCCGAGAGCGACGGCTCCCCCTACCTCGCCGACGGCGCCCGCGTCGCACAGGCCGACACCCAGGTGCCCGCACCCGTCACCGACGTCCTCACCAGCGTCGACGACCTCGTGGGAGCCGTCCCGCTGGAGGATCTGCGCACCGTCGTGGACGAGTTCGGCAAGGCATTCGAGGGGCACGGCGACGACCTCCAGGTGCTGCTCGACAGCGGCAGCGGCTTCGTGGAGGCCGCCGACCGGGCGCTGCCGTCCACCACGCTGCTCATCAACGACGGCGAGACCGTCCTGCGCACCCAGGCGCAGGAGTCCGAGGCCATCCGCGACTTCGCCGTCGGGGCCGAGGAACTGGCCGCCGCCCTCAAGGGCTCGGACGCCGACCTGCGCCGCCTCCTCGCGGTCACCCCCGAGGCCGCCACCCAGGTCAGCGGCCTGCTGCGGGACCTGGACCCGAGCCTGGGCGTCGTCCTCGCCAACCTCCTCACCACCTCCGAAGTCGCCGTCACCCGGCAGCGCGGCATCGAGGAACTCCTCGTGAAGTACCCGGCGGCGGTCGCCGCCGGCGCCACCGCCGTCGACGGAGGGAAGCTGAACCTCGGCATGGCCGTCACCTTCTTCACCCCCCTGCCCTGCACCGACGGATACGGCGGCACGCGCTACCGCAACGGTCTCGACCTCGGCACCGCGCCCGCCCTCAACACCGACGCGGCCTGCACCGCCCCGGCCTCCAGTGGGTCGAACGTGCGTGGCTCGGCGAACGCCCCGAAGGGCGGCGCGGTGCCCGATCCGGCCAGGCCCGGCTCCCTGCCCTCGGGCGGCGCCGGCACCCCGAAGAGCGGCGGTGGCTCGGCACTCCCCGGCGCCCTCGCCCTGCCCGGACAGAGCGGCGAGGCGCCGTCCGACCTGGCCCCTCTCCTCGCCCCGGCCACCGGCGGTACGCGATGAGGCGGGCGCGGATCCTCACCGGAGCGGCGCTCGCACTGGCCCTCGGCGTCTGCTCCACCGGCGCCTGGACGTACGCGCAGGCACGCACCGACGACTCGCTCGCGTACGGCCGGGAACGGGACGAGGCGCTCGCCGACGGCCGCGAGGGCATCGCCGTACTCACCACGCTCGACGCCTCCACCCGGCAGCGGGCGGAGCGGAGCATCCGGGACTGGCGCGCCGTCTCCACCGGGCCGCTGCGCAAGGAACTCGGCGACACCGAGCCCGCCGTGGGGGCCTCGGCGCGCGCCACGGTCACCGAGGCCGCCGTCACCGCGCTCGACACCCGGTCCGGCACGGCCAAGCTCATCGCCACGGTCCGCGTCGAGGTCACGCCCGCCACGACGAAGAAGCCGGCCACCGACCGCAAGCGCCTGGAGGCGGTCCTGGCCCGCACGGGCGAGGGGGAGTGGAAGGTGCGGGCGCTGAGCGCCGTACCGGTCGAGGGGGAGAGGGAGGGCGAGGAGCGATGACGCCTACGTGGCTGCTGCGCAGGGGCGGTGCACCGGAGCCCGGCACGGAGACGGAGGCGGACCCGGCCCCGGAGACGGACCCGGCCCCGGAGACGGACCCCGCGGACGCGTCCGGTGACGCCCCCGCCGGCCGGCTGCCGGGCGGGCGCCTGCGGCGCGCCGTGCCGACCGGGACCATCGCCCTCCTCGTCCTCGGCGGCTGCGGCCTCTTCTACGCGGCCCACCAGGTGACGTCGGCCGCGCCCGCCCGCAACCACGCGCTCACCGACACCGAGGCCACCTCCCGCGTCGCCGGCGACGTGGGCAACGCCCTCGCCCGGATCTTCTCCTACACACCGGACGGCACCGCGGCCGCCGAGCGCTCCGCACGCACCGTCCTCGACGGCCGCGCCGCCCGCCAGTACGAAACCCTCTTCGCCCGGGTCCGCGACGACCTCACCGAGCAGCGCGTCACCCTGAGCACCCGGGCCGTCCGCACCGGAGTGATCGAACTCGACGGCGACCAGGCCCGCCTGCTGGTCTTCCTCGACCAGACCTCCCACCGCGGCAAGGGCAAGGGCGAGACCACCACCGCCGCGGCCCAACTCACGGTCACCGCACGGCTCCAGGACGACCGCTGGCGGATCGTCGACCTCAAGGCCCGCTGAACATGCGGCAGACGGGAGTACCCATGAAACGCGCGGTCCGCGTCCGCACCGCACTCCGCCTCCGGCCGCTGCCGGCCCTGGCCCTCGCCCTCACCCTCGTCGCGGGCGGCTTCGCGGCGTGGGCGGGCCAGGACTGGTACGGGGCGGCCCACGACGAGCAGGCCGCCTACGCCGCGCAGCGGGACGCGGCCCTCACCGCCGGGGAGCAGGCCGTGCAGAACCTCAACACGCTGGACCACCGCGAGCTGAAGCGGGGCCTGGACCTCTGGGAGTCGTCGACGACCGGCGAACTGCACGAACAACTGGCCTCCGGCCGGGCCGAGTTCACCGATCAGGTGAAGGAGGCGAAAACGGTCAGCACGGCCCGGGTGCTCTCGGGCGCCGTCACCGAACTCGACGACCGCGCCGGCCGCGCGCGTGTGCTGGTCGCCCTGCGCGTCACGGTCAAGGCGTCCAACGGATCGAAGTCCGACAAGGACAGCCGCATGCTCGGCGAACTCACCCGGTCCGACGGCCGGTGGAAGCTGAGCGCCCTGGGCCAGGCACCCGTGGGCGGCACACCGGCCGGCTGACCCGGTCCCGTACCCGCAGAAGCCTGCCGCAGCGAGGAGGACACCGCACATGTCGACGACCCGTCACCACATCAACCGCCAGCGGCGCCGCCAGGCCCGCGAGACCCGGCCCACCTCCGGCGGTACGGCCGTCCTGACGTCCCCGGAGGCCGCCGACGCGCCGCCACCGTCCTCCGCGCGGAAGCCGAAGCCGTCCTCCGCGCGGAAGCCGAAGCCGGCGACGACCACCCCGGCCGGACGGCGCCGGCCACTGGGCCTCGTGCTGCTCTGCGCGCTGACGCTGCTCCTCGGCGCCTTCGCGGGCTGGGCACACGCGGAGGCCGAAGGGCTCAGGGACGAGCCCGCGCGGAGCAACACCGCGCTGACCGACCTCGCCCGCACCAGCGAGATCAAGGGACAGGCGGCCAAGGCCGTCGACCGGCTCTTCTCCTACGACCACGCCGACCCCGGCGCCCTCGACAAGGCGGCGCGGGACCTCCTGACGGGCAAGGCCGTCGCCCAGCACCGGGACCTGCTCGCCGACGTCCGCGAGCGGGCCGACCGGCAGAAGGCGGTGATCACCACGACGGTCACCGAGAGCGCCGTCGAACGGATCGACGGCGACCGGGCCCGGGTCCTCGTCTACGCCGACCAGAGCAGTGTCGCCACCACCGGCAGCAAGGCAGGCGAAAGGGCGGGCGACAAGAAGGACGCCGCCAAGGACGAGGGCGTGTACGCGGCGGCCATGCTCGCCGTCGACGTCGTGCACCGCGACGGACGCTGGCTGGTCTCCGCCCTCGACACCTTCGGCCGCTGAGGCCCGCCCCCACGACGTCTCCGACGGATCCGACAGGAGTGACGACCATGTCCGTACGCCGTGCCCGACACCGGTACGCCGGCCGGAGCCGCAGGCGACTGCGCACCACCGCCCTCGCCGTGGCGGCCATGGCGGCCCTCACCGCCTCCCAGGCCCCCGGCGTCACCGTAGACGCGAAGGACACCCACGCCGGACCGGCCGCCGACGACCTGAACCTGTCGCCGCCGGGCGGCCCCTTCGCCGCCCTCGCGCCACCGGGTGACGGCTCCTACCACACCGAACTCCCGCCCCTGACGACGCGGAACGGCACGCCGGCCGCGCCGGTGCTCGGGCGGGAGATCCGCGCCCAGTCCGGCATCCCCGCCACCGTGCTGCGCGCCTACCGCGCCGCCGAGACCACCGTCGGCGGGACGGACCCCGGCTGCCGGCTGCCCTGGGAACTGCTCGCGGCGATCGGCAAGGTCGAGTCCGGCCAGGCGCGCGGCGGCGCGGTCGACCGGAAGGGCACGACGCTGAGCCGCATCACCGGGCCGCCGCTGAACGGCCGGGGCTTCGCCCTGATCCGGGACACGGACGGGGGCGCCCACGACGGTGACACGGTCTACGACCGGGCGGTGGGCCCGATGCAGTTCCTGCCCTCCACCTGGGCCCGCTGGGGCGCGGACGGCAACGGTGACGGCCGCGCCGACCCCAACAACATCTTCGACGCGGCCCTGGCGGCCGGGCACTACCTGTGCGCCGGCGACCGGGACCTGGGCCGGGCGGCGGACCTGGACCGGGCGATCCTCAGCTACAACAACTCCCGCTCCTATCTGGAACTGGTCAGGTACTGGCTGGAGTTCTACCGCCGGGGCGTCCACACCGTCCCCGACGGCAAGGGCGTCGTCCCGAAGAGTCCCGGCGCGGGCGGCGACACCCCGGCGACCGAACCCGTCGACGGCGAGGACGGCGGCAAGGAGGACGGCGGCAAGGACGGCGGCAAGGACGACGGCATCGTCATCGGCCCGGACCCGACCACGACGCCGGGAGGCGCCGAGCCCTCGCCTTCCCGCCCCGTACCTTCGGGCGGCCCGGACCCGTCCACCCCCACGGTGCCCCCGACGAGCCAGGGGCCCTCCACGCCGCCCACGGAGACACCCACCGAGAGCCCCACGGGGACTCCGTCACCGTCGCCGGACCCGACCGACCCGAGCCCTTCGCCGACCGCGACGGACGACTGCTCCCCGGCACCGGGAACCCCGTCGCCCGACCCCACGGCCTCCCCGACCGCCTCACCCTGCCCGACCCCGTCCACCACCTCGCCCACTTCGACGGAGCAGTAACGATCGATGCAGCTCGGCGCTCAGCCCGCCCGGCCCATCCCGGCGGCGTTCGGCCAGCCCGTCGCCGGGACCGACTCCAGTCCGTTGGTCCCCCTGACCTGGGCGGCCGTGAGGCCACCGTGGGCGGGGACGCCGGGCGGGGTGGGACCCATGGGCGGGTAGGGGGCCGCGGCCGCCGGTACCGCCGCCGGGGCGGGGGCGGGCGCGGGCATCGGCATGGGCGCCGGTGCGGGCATGGGCTGGGGGACCGGTGCCGGCTGGGGGACCGGCGCCGGCCCGGGGTACGGCGCCGGCTGGGGGACCGGCGCCGGGGGCGGGACCTGCGGGGGCACCGCGGCGGGGAGCGGCATGCCGGTGCCGGCGGCCGGAGCGGCGGCGATCCCCGGGACGCCGGCACCGGCGGCCTGTGCGGCGATCGCCCGCAGGCCGGCCCCGTTGGTCTGGGTCATCAGGCGGTCCACCGCCGCCGTGCCCGAGCTGTAGCCGGTCCCGGTGGCCGGCTCGGGCACGGCGGCTCCCCTCCTGGACCCGTAGAGCACCTGCTCCAGGCCGGACACCAGGCGACGTACATCCACCTGGGGGCGCACCACGAGACGCAGGAAGCGGCTGGACGAACCGATCTTGTTGCCGCACTCGCGGACCAGGACCCGGTGCTCGGTGAGCATGCGGTCCCGGACGACGGTGCCCTCCGCGCCCACCGGGAGGCGCACGAAGAGGAAGTTGCCCTGGGAGGGGTAGACGGTCAGTCCGGGCAGCGAGGACAGCCGGCCGGTCATCTCCAGGCGGTCGCGACGGACCTGGTGCAGGCTCTGCGCGTACTCGCCGCCGTGGTCGCGCAGCATGAACACCACGTACTCCGCGAAGGAGTTGAGGTTCCACTTGGGGAGCATGGCGCGCACCCGGCCCGCGAGCGCCGGGTTGGCGACCAGGTAGCCGAAGCGGATGCCGTGCAGGCCGAAGTTCTTGCCGAGGCTGCGCAGGACGACGACGTTGGGGCGCAGCATCGCCTCCTGGACCACACTGGGTTCCGCCTCCGCGTCGGCGAACTCCAGAAAGGACTCGTCGACGACGACCAGGTCCCGGTCCGCCATCGCGTCCATGAACTGCACCAGCGCCTGCTTGTGCAGATAGCCGCCGTCGGGGTTGTTGGGGTTGCAGATCACGGCGACCCGGGTGCCGCGGGCCCGGATGAACTCCGCGTACCGCGCGAGGTCGAGGGCGAAGCCGCTGGACTCCTGGAGCGGGAACATGTCGACCCGCTTGCCGGTCTCCATGGGCTGGTCGGTCCAGCGGCCGAAGGTGGGGACGGGGACGGCGAGGGACTCCCGCACCAGCAGGTGGTCGATCCAGGTGATCAGCTCCGTGGAGCCGTTGCCCATCGCCACGCACTGCGGCGGAAGCTGGAGCAGGCTGCACAGTTCGGCGGTGATGGTGTCGGCGCTGCTCGGGTAGTACGTGATGATGTCCCGCAACCGGACGGCCATCTCGTCGAACATCGCCGGGGTGGGGAAGTACGGATTGCAGGGAATGCAGAAGTCCACCGGGCCGGCGCCCGCCTCGTCCCCGCCCTCCCGCGTCAGCGCCGCCATCGACGGGCTGTGCGCCGCGGTGCTGCGGAACAGCGAGGTGACGTTGCCGGACAAATGGACCTCCGTATGTGGGCGGCCCGCGCGGGGAGGTGCGGGCCGCCCTTACATACGGAGGCGGACGGGACGTCGTTCAACGCGTGTGAAGAAAGTGTGCCCTCACGCCCTCACGCCCTCACGCCCTCACGCCCTCACGCGTCGAACGAGTGCACCGTCGAGGTCCGGTACGTCTGTCCGGGCCGCAGCACCGTCGACGGGAACGACGGCTGGTTCGGCGAGTCCGGGAAGTGCTGCGTCTCCAGGCACAGGGCGTCGCCCTGCCGGTAGAGCGCACCGCCGGTCCCGGTCAGGGTGCCGTCGAGGAAGTTGCCCGAGTAGAACTGGAGGCCGGGCTGGTCGGTGGCGATGCGCAGGGTGCGGCCCGAGGCGGGGTCGCGCAGGGTGGCGACGTGCTCGGGGCGGTCGGTGACGCCCTTGTCCAGCACCCAGTTGTGGTCGAAGCCCTTGGCGGTGACCAGCTGCGGATGGTCGTCCCGGATGTCCCGGCCGACGGGCTTGCCCCGGCGGAAGTCGAAGGGCGTCCCGGACACCCGCGCCCGCTCACCGGTCGGGATCAGCCCCGCGTCGGTGGGCGTGTAGCGGGAGGCGGCGATCGACAGTTCGTGGTCCTCGATGGTGCCGCTGCCCTCACCGGCCAGGTTCCAGTACACATGGCTGGTGAGGTTGACGACGGTGGCCTTGTCGGTGGTGGCCGCGTAGTCGATGCGCCAGTCCCCGCGCCGGGTGAGCGTGTACGTCACCCTCGCCCGGAGCGTGCCCGGGTAGCCCATCTCGCCGTCGACGCTGATGTAGTGCAGGACCAGGCCGACGTCGGGGCCGTCGGTGAACGGCTCGACGTCCCACACCCGGTGGTCGAAGCCGAGGGCGCCGCCGTGCAGGGAGTTCTCGCCGTCGTTGACGGAGAGCTGGTACCGCCTGCCGTCCAGGGTGAAGCGGCCCTTGGCGATCCGGTTGCCGTACCGGCCGATCAGGGCACCGAAGTGCGGGCTGCGGGCCACGTAGTCGTCGAGGTTGTCGAAGCCCAGCGAGACGTTCGCGTGGCGGCCCCGGCGGTCGGGGATCTCCAGGGACTGGACGGCCCCGCCGTAGGAGAGCACCTTCATCCGCGTGCCGCCGTTCTCCAGCGACCAGCGGTACACCTTCGTCCCGTCGGCGAGTCTGCCGAAGAGTTCCTTCACCGGCTTCGTGCCTCCCGTGGCGTGTGCGGTGCCGCCGGCCGCGCCGGCGGTGATACCGGCCGCGGCGGCCGATGCGAGGACCGTTCGTCTGCTCAGTTCCATGTGCGGCTCCTGTACTCCCGGGAAAGAAGCGGGCCCCGCCTCGACCGGCGGGGCCCGGGGGACCTACGAACCGACCCTGCGTTTGTTCCACACGTCGAATCCGACCGCGGCCAGCAGCACCGCGCCCTTGATGACCTGCTGCCAGTCGGTGCCGATGCCGACGAGGTTCATGCCGTTGTTCAGCACACCCAGGACCAGACCGCCGATGATCGCGCCGAGGACCGTGCCGACGCCGCCGCTCATCGACGCGCCGCCGATGAACGAGGCCGCGATGGCCTCCAGTTCGAAGTTGAGGCCCGCCTTGGGGGAAGCCGCGTTGAACCGGGCCGCGAAGACCAGGCCGGCCAGGGCCGCGAGCATGCCCATGTTCAGGAAGACCAGGAAGGTGACCTTCTTGTCCTTCACGCCCGACAGCTTGGCCGCGGGCAGGTTGCCGCCGATGGCGTAGATGTGGCGGCCGAGGATCGCGTTGCGCATCAGGTAGCCGAAGCCGACGACCAGCACGCCCAGGATGAGCAGCACCACCGGCGCGCCCTTGTAGCTGGCGAGCAGCAGCGTGACGGTGAGGACGGCGGCGACCAGCGCGACCAGCTTGAGCAGGAACAGCTTGGCCGGCGGCACGTCGAGGGAGAACTCCTGCTGCCGCCTGCGGTCCCGGACCTCCTGGTAGATCACGAAGGCGATCAGGGCGAAGCCCAGCAGCAGCGTCAGGTTGTGGTAGTTGGTGTTCGGACCGACCTCGGGCAGGAACCCGTTGGCGATCTTCTGGAGGTCCTTCGGGAACGGGCCGAGCGTCTGGCCCTTCAGGAAGATCTCCGTCAGACCGCGGAAGAGCAGCATGCCCGCGAGGGTCACGATGAAGGACGGTATGCCGAGATAGGCGATGAAGAACCCTTGCACCGCGCCCGCGGCCGCGCCGATGGCGAGGCAGAGCACCACCGCGAGCGGCCAGGGGAGGTCGTTGTCGACCATGAGTACGGCGGCCATCGCGCCGATGAACGCCGTCAGCGAGCCGACCGACAGGTCGATGTGGCCCGCGATGATGACGAGCATCATGCCGATCGCGAGGATCAGGATGTAGCTGTTCTGCAGCACCAGGTTGGACACGTTGCGCGGCAGCAGCAGGTCGCCGTCGGACCACACGGCGAACAGGGCCACGATCAGGCCGAGGGCCATCAGCATGCCGTACTGGCGCATGTTGCGGCGCATGCCGTCGAGCACCAGCCGCAACAGGCCGTCGCCGGCGGTCGGCCCGCCCTTCCCGGGCGGCGCGGGGGCCGGGGTCTTGGCGGTCACGTCCGTGCTCATCGCGTTACCTCTTTGTCCGTCTTGTCCTTCGTCATCCGACGCATCAGCGCTTCCTGCGAGGCCTCGGCCCGCGAGAACTCACCCGTCAGCCGCCCCGCGGCCATGGTGTAGATGCGGTCGCACATGCCGAGCAGCTCCGGCAGCTCGGAGGAGATGAAGACGACCGCCTTGCCCTGGGCGGCCAGCCGGTCGATGACCGTGTAGATCTCGTACTTGGCGCCCACGTCGATGCCGCGCGTGGGCTCGTCCAGGATCAGCACCTCGGGACCCGCGAAGATCCACTTGCTGAGGACGACCTTCTGCTGGTTGCCGCCGGACAACTTGCCCACCGGCTCGAAGACGGTCGGCGCCTTGATGTTCATGGACTTGCGGTACTCCTCGGCGACCTGCCGCTCGTCGTGCTCGTCGACGACACCCCGCTTGGCGACCTTGCCCAGCGCGGTCAGCGAGATGTTCCGGTTGATGGTGTCGATGAGGTTGAGGCCGTAGTGCTTGCGGTCCTCGGTGACGTACGCGATGCCGTGCTTCACCGCTTGCGGGACGGTCTTCGTACGTATCTCGGTGCCGTCCTTGAGGACGGTGCCGGCCGCGTGCCGGCCGTAGGTGCGGCCGAAGACGCTCATCGCCAGCTCGGTGCGGCCGGCGCCCATGAGCCCGGCGATGCCGACGATCTCGCCGCGCCGGACCTCGATGGAGACGTCGTCGACCACCTTGCGCTGCTGGTCGATGGGGTGGTGCACGGTCCAGTTGCGGATCTCCAGGGCGGGCGCGGCCCCCTCCTCGGGGTGGTGCGGCGTCCGGTCCGGGAAGCGGTTCTCGAGGTCGCGGCCGACCATCCCGCTGATGATCCGGTCCTCGGTCGTCTCGGCCGCCTTCACGTCGAGCGTCTCGATGGAGCGCCCGTCGCGCAGGATGGTGACCGAGTCGGCCACCCGGCGGATCTCGTTCAGCTTGTGCGAGATGATGATCGAGGTGATGCCCTGCTCCTTCAACTGAAGGATCAGGTCGAGGAGTTTGCCGCTGTCCTCGTCGTTGAGCGCCGCCGTCGGCTCGTCGAGGATGAGCAGCTTCACCTTCTTGGAGAGCGCCTTGGCGATCTCCACGAGCTGCTGTTTGCCCACGCCGATGTCGGCGACCCGGGTCTCCGGGTGCTCGTCCAGACCGACCCGGCGCAGCAGCTCGGCGGCGTGCCTGAGGGTGTCGTTCCAGTTGATCAGCCCGCGCTTGGCGTGCTCGTTGCCGAGGAAGATGTTCTCCGCGATGGAGAGGTACGGCACCAGCGCCAGCTCCTGGTGGATGATCACGATGCCGTGCTGTTCGCTTGCCCGGATGTCCTTGAACCGGCAGGTGTCGCCCTCGAAGAGGACGTCCCCCTCGTAGCTGCCGTGCGGATGGACGCCGGAGAGCACTTTCATCAGGGTGGACTTGCCGGCGCCGTTCTCCCCGCAGATGGCGTGGACCTCGCCCTGGCGAACGGTCAGCGTGACGTCCGACAGCGCTTTGACACCGGGAAAGGTCTTGACGATCGAGCGCATTTCCAGGACGGGTCCCGCCATGGTCGTGCCTTCCAATCCTTGAGGGGGCCCGGTTACTTGAGGTCGTTCTCGCTGTAGTAGCCGCCGTCGACGAGGACCTTCTGGTAGTTGGCCTTGTCCACGCTGACCGGCTGGAGCAGGTAGGCGGGCACGACCTTGGCACCGTTGTCGTAGGACTTGGTGTCGTTGACCTCGGGCTTCTTGTCGTTCAGGACCGCGTCGACCATGTTCGAGGCGACCTTGGCGAGCTGGCGCAGGTCCTTGTAGACGGTCTGCGTCTGCTGGCCCGCGATGATCGACTTCACCGAGGCGACCTCGGCGTCCTGGCCGGTGACGATCGGCATGGGCTTGTCGGCGGAGCCGTAGCCGTCGGACTTCAGGGCGGACAGGATGCCGATGGAGATGCCGTCGTAGGGCGAGAGCACCGCGTCGATCCGGGCGCTGCGGTAGCTGGAGGTGAGCAGGTCGTCCATGCGTTTCTGCGCGGTGCCGCCGTCCCAGCGCAGGGTGGTGACCTGGTTGAGGGCGGTCTGCTTGGAGCGGACGACCAGCTGGCCCTTGTCGATGTAGGGCTTCAGGACGTTCATCGCGCCCTGGAAGAAGTACTGGGTGTTGTTGTCGTCGTTGGAGCCGGCGAACAGCTCGATGTTGAAGGGGCCCTTCTCGCCCGCCTTCAGACCGAGCTTGTCGACGATGTAGCCGCCCTGCAGCTCGCCGACCTTCTCGTTGTCGAACGAGGCGTAGTAGTCGACGTTCTCGGTGCCGAGGATCAGCCGGTCGTAGGAGATGACCGGGATGTCGGCGTCCTTGGCCTGCTGCATGACGTTGCCGAGGGACTTGTTGTCGATCGCGGCGACGATCAGGGCGTCCACGCCCTGCGTGATCATGTTCTCGATCTGCGAGACCTGCTGGTCCGGGTCGTCCTCGCCGAAGACGAGCTTGGTCTCGTAGCCCTTGCCCTTCAGTTCCTTCTCGACGTTGGCGCCGTCGGTGATCCAGCGCTCGGAGGACTTGGTGGGCATCGCGATGCCGATGGTGGCGCCGTCGGCACCGCCCTTGTCCTCCTCGCTGCCGCCCTCGCTGTTCTGGCCGCAGGCGGTCAGCGTGAGGGCGAGGGAGGCGGCGGAGGCTATGGCGGCGAGGGCGGCTCTGCGGTTGCGCATGGTCATCATCCTTGATGTGGGTCAGGGCTCGGTCCGAGAGCAGGTGTGTGGGATTGTGCGCGGCTGTGTCTTCTTTTGTGAAGAGAGTTTCCGGAACGTTATGACGAGATCTCGAACCGGTTGAGCGGACCGGGCAGCCGCGAGCCGAGCCGCGCCATGTCCCCGTCCGCCCCGTGCCGGGCGAGCAGGTCGAGCGCGAGCCGTCCGCGCCGCACCCGCTCCTTGGCGGTGGCCAGCGTCAGTTCGCGCAGGTGGTGGCCGTACGGATAGATGCCGGGCGTCTTGGCGAGGCCGAACTTCAGATACAGCGGGGCGCCGCGCCGGATCAGCTCGGCGATCTCGTACATGCGCACATAGCCGCCCAGATCGTCGGGGGCCTCGATGTACAGGTCCATGGGCGCGGCCGAAACCCGCCGTATTTCGGTCAGGTGATCCGGTGTCAGATCGCTGGGCACGTTGATGGAGTCGGCGCCGAGCCGCTCGTAGACCGCGTACGAGGCCGGGTTGACCGGGCCGACGAGCGCGGAGAGCTTGAGCGTGGTGCCGGCGGGCACGAGGCCGGCCGCCCGCGCCCGGTGCAGCGTCCACAGCACGCCCTCGTCGGCGACCAGCAGGCACTTCACGCCCAGCTCCGTGGCCCGGACGGCGTCCTCGACGCAGCCGGCGACCGCGTCGTGGCCGCGTGCCCTGAGGCCCGCCCCGCCCGAGTCGGTGCGGGTGGAACCGCCGATGTCCCAGGTGCCGCGCGGGCCGGTGAACAGGCAGAGCTCGATGTCGCGTTCGGCGGTGGCCTCGGCCATCTCGGTGATCTCGGCGTCGGTCAGCATCCACACGCCGCTGCCCTGGCTGATCCGGTGGATCGGCACGTCCAGCCGCGAGGACTCCTTCAGCACCACCCCCAGCGCCTCCGGCCCCTCGCAGGAAGGGATCTCGGTGCGCCAGCGGCCACCGTCCGGGAAGGAGTGCGGCGAGGCGTCGGCGGGATCGGGGGCGGGCGCGGCCAGCCCGAGAGCGGTGAGCGCCGGCTCACCTGGCCTGCGTACGGAGGCCGGGGCGGAAGCGTCGGTCACAAGCTGTCCTTAGTGTTCGATATGTCGGACGAGGTTCGCGGCTCAGGGCGCGAGCGGCGCGGCCCGGTGGGTGTACGCCGGTGCGGAGGCCGTCAGGTCGCCCCCGCACCGGCGTACGGCTCAGGGGCCGGGGTCAGGGGCCGGAGTCATGGACGCAGCAGCACCTTGCCGACCTTCGGATCGCCGGACCCCACCAGCTCGATGGCCTCCGGGAACCCGTCGAGCGGCAGTTCGTGCGTCACCAGCGGACGCGGATCGAGCAGGCCGGCCGCGAAGACCCGCACCGTGTGCGCCCAGGCGTCCGGCGGCGCCCCGAAGACGGTGCGCACCTCCAGCTGCCGCACCACCAGGTCGGTCGGGTCGAGACCGTCGGCGCCCGGCGCCGGGATGCCGGTCAGCACCAGCCGCCCGCCCCTGCGCAGCAGCGCGGCGGCCGTGCGGGCGGCGTCCGCGGACCCGGCGGTCTCGATCACGAGGTCGAAGCCGTCCGGGAGCGGCCGGTCCTTGGTGCGGAAGTCGCTCGCGCCGAACCGCCGCGACAGCGCCTCCCGGTCCCCGCGCGTGCCGACGACGAGCAGTTCGGCCGGGGAGGCGGCGCGCAGGAACTGCACGGCGAACATGCCGAGCGTGCCGGTGCCGACGACGGCGACCCGCTCGCCGGGCCGGGCGCCCGCCTTCAGCGCGGCGGCGGCGATGCAGGCCGCGGGCTCCAGCAGCGCGGCGGCGGTGAGATCGGCGTCGTCGGGCAGCACGTGCAGCAGGCGCGCGGGCAGGGTCAGCGTGGGTGCCATGGCGCCCGGCCGGGTGAACCCCGTCTCCTCGTACCCCGCCGTGCACAGCGTCGTCTCGCCCACGTGACAGCGGTCGCACACCTGGCAGTTGCGGAACCCCTCGCCCACGACCTTCCGGCCGACGAGCGACGCGGGCACCCCGGCGCCGGTCCGCTCCACGGTCCCGGACCACTCGTGTCCGGGGGTGAGCGGGTAACGCACGTATCCCTCGGGCCGGTTGCCCTGGTAGACCTCGCGGTCGCTGCCGCATATCCCGACGGCGTGCACCCGCACCAGTGCCTCGCCGGCGCCGGGTTCGCCGGGCTCGTGCGGCACCAGCCGGTGTGCCCCCGGCGCCTCGACGACGACCGCGACCGCGCCGCTCATCCCTGTGTCCCCTTGGGCTTGCGCTGCTCCCAGCCCTCGGCCCACAGGTCGAACCGGGCCTGCTGCTGCGGGAACTCGGCCGCCGCGTCGGTGTCCAGCTCGACGCCGAGGCCGGGCGCTTCGGACAGGTGGAAGCAGCCGTCCGCCGGGTCCACCTGCGGGGCGCCCTTCACCACCTTCTTGATCTCCGCGTCCGCGAAGTCGTTGAAGTGCTCCAGGATCTTGAAGTTCGGTGAGGTGAAGCCGACCTGGAGGGAGGCGGCGGTGAGGACGGGGCCCCCGACGTTGTGCGGCGCGACGAGCGTGTAGTGCGTCTCGGCGGTGGCGGCCAGCTTCCGGGTCTCCCAGATGCCGCCGATGTGGCCGACGTCGGGCTGGATGACGTCCACCGACTGGTCCTCGAACAGCTCGCGGAACTCGATCCGGTCGTGGATGCGCTCACCGGTGGCGATCGGGATGTCCACCTTCTCGGCGACCTTCCGCAGCGCCTTGAGGTTCTCCGGCGGGACCGGCTCCTCCAGCCAGGCCGGCTTGAACGGCGCGAGTTCGCGCGCGAGCCGGACGGCCGTGGAGGGCGAGAACCGGCCGTGCATCTCCAGCATCAGCTCGGCGTCGGGCCCGATGGCGTCCCGCACGGCCTCGATCAGCGACACGGCGTAGTTCGTCTGCCGCTGGTCCAGCTCGAAGTGCCCGGTGCCGAACGGGTCGATCTTCAGCGCCCGGTACCCGCGCTCCATGACCCCCTGCGCGGCCTTGTGGTACGCCTCCGGGGTGCGCTCGGTCGTGTACCACCCGTTGGCGTACGCCTTCACCTTGTCGGTGACCCTGCCGCCCAGCAGCTGCCAGACCGGGACGCCTAGGGCCTTGCCCTTGATGTCCCAGCAGGCCATCTCGACGACGGCGATGCCGGACATCACGATCTCGCCGGCGCGGCCGTAGTCGCCGTACTTCATGCGGCGCACCAGGTCCTCGACGGCGAACGGGTCGGAACCGAGGATGTGGTTCGCCTCGGCCTCCCGCAGATAGCCGACGAGCGCGTCGGTGTGCCCCAGCATCCGGGTCTCGCCGACGCCGGTGACGCCCTCGTCGGTGTGCACCTGGACGTACGTCAGGTTGCGCCACGGCGTCCCGACCACGTGTGTGCTGATTCCGGTGATGCGCACGGCGGCTGCCTCTCGCTCTGTTCGATATTTCGTCACTCGTTCGAAATGCTGGCGTGACAGTAAGGACGGGGTGGTCGGAGTGTCAATGGGTCGGACACATAACGGTTTCGGCAGTTTCGAAGGTGCGGCGCGGACACGACGAGAACGGAGTCGGTCGCTCATTCAGGTGAGCGCGGCCGGATTCAGAGAGGGGGCGGGTTGCTGAGCTACGTTGGCCGCATGTCGCGGTTCCGGATGTATCCGACGGGTGAGCAGGCGGGCGTTATGCTCGGGCACTGCACGCACGCCCGATATGTATGGAATCTGGCCGTCGAGCAGCACGCGAATTGGAAGCCAGGGAGGAAGTCCGCCCCGGGCTTTGCTGAGCAGTGCCGCCAACTCACCGAGGCCCGCCGCGAGAACGAGTGGCTACAGGCCGGAAACACTGATGTGCAGCAGCAGGCGCTGAAGGACTTCGCAAAGGCCAAGAGTGCGAAGGTCGCTTCCGGGTTTGGTGCTCCGACCTGGCGGAAGAGGTTCCGGCATGAGGGTTTCCGTGTCATTGGCACGGACCGGGCCCCAGAGTTCGAGTCGGATGGTTCACCCAAGCTGAACCCAAGGACCGGCAGGCAGGTGATGGGCCGGTCGGTGGTGATGCAGAAGCTGAACCGCAGGTGGGCGCAGGTGAAGGTGCCCGGCTGCGGCTGGGTTCGTTTCCGCCTCACCCGCACTGAGCTGCCCTCGGCGAAGACGTTTCGGGTCACGTTCCGCAGCAACCAGTGGCACATTGCCTTCGCCGTGATCCCCGAACCGGTCGAGGCGCCGGGCGCGGGCAAGACTGTCGGTATCGACCGCGGTGTAGCGGTTACCGCCGCTCTGTCTGACGGGCGGAGGCTGAACTGCCCGCAACTCACCACCCGGGAGCGGGCACAGATCCGCAAGCACCAGCGCCGCGCGGCCCGCGCGCCGAAGGGCAGTGACCGTAAGAGCGACGAGAACGCGAAAGTCGCCAGGTTGAAAGCCCGGGAGGCGGACCGCCGCAAGGACTGGTGCGAGAAGGTCTCGACCATGCTCGCTCGCACCTACCGCCTGATGCGGTTCGAGAGATTGAACATCAGGAGCATGACCGCCTCGGCGAAGGGGACGGTCGAGCAGCCCGGCAAGCAGGTGCGGCAGAAGGCTGGGCTGAACCGGGTGATACTCGCCCAGGGGTGGGGCCTGCTGCGCCGTCGTACCGGAGAGAAGGCTCCTGACAGGGTGGAGGACGTACCCGCCCCGTACACCTCGCTTCGTTGCAGTGCCTGTGGGTGGATCGAGAAGAACTCGCGCAAGAGTCAAGCCGAGTTCGTCTGCGTGTCCTGCGGGTTCAGCTGCAACGCCGATGAGAACGCAGCAGTAAACGTCGCGGCAGGACAGGGCGGCATTCCCCGCCCCCGGCGTGCAGCCGGTGCCGGAGGGATGACAGCGGCACCGACCGCTCGAGCGTCCGTGAACCTCAACCCCTCTGGGTAGGAATCCTCCTCATTTGACAGGAGGAGGATGTCAAACAACCTTCACAGCCGCTCTCTAGAATCCTCACCGTCGCGGAACTTAGCCTTCTCGCGTCATGGACTACTGCAACCCGTGCCGACGGCACCTCAACGGCGCCCTCGCCTGCCCGGGGTGCGGCACGCCCGTCGAAGAACTACGCACCGCCGAAGCGCCCCTGACGGCGACTGAGGCGGTCACCTCGCCCCGGCTGGCCGACGACACGGACGCGGCCGACGAGGCACCGGACGACGCCCCGCCCGGCGCCCGGTCCAGCCGCCGCGACCGCAAGGCCGCCGCGCACCGCAGGCGCCGCCGCCGGACCCTGCTCGTCACCGCGGGCTTCGTCCTGGCGGCCGGCGGACTCAGCCTCGCCGAACTCGGCACGGACGCCCCGCACTCGCCACCTCGCCCTGCCGCCGCCGGCGGCGAGACGGCGGACGGCGAGGCGACGAAGGAGGTGGAGGAGGGGTCGGCGGTCCCGGCCGACGCGACCTCGGGCACGACCACCACCTCGGACACCCCGTCCCCGGACGCCTCCACCTCGGCATCGGCGTCCCCGTCGAAGTCCCCCGACGCGGGGGGGGCGGCCGCCCCACCCCCGGGCGCCGCCCCCCCCCCCCCCCCCCCCCCCCCCCCCCACCCCCCCCCCCCCCCCCCCCCCCCCCCCCCCCCCCCCCCCCCCC
>NZ_JBHXNW010000030.1:83129-94635 GCF_042717365.1 Streptomyces sp. NPDC058534 | reverse complement strand
TTCGTTTCTTTGGTTTTTTTCTTCTCTTTTTGTTGTGGTTTTTGTTCGAGTTTTATTCGGTCTATCACACACCCAAGGTCGTCGTCGTGTTGACAGGCACCCACGAGGCGAGCCGCGTACGGAGCAGTCGGACCCGGTACCCACCCCACCGTTCCCCCGCACTGTGACGTGTGGCACGATGCTGGCCACCCCCCCACCGGCACAGCCCTCACAGGAGACACTCCTCGTGCAGCACCCCGCCGTTCCGGACCTGGCCCACACGCACACCCGGCCGATCCACTGGGTCGCCACCGCCACGGCCGTCGCCGCGGTGGTCGCCCTGTCCTCGGTCCTCCAGCCCGACGCGGCCACGGCGGCACAGCCCGCCGCCGGCCCGAAGACCGCGTCGGCCCACAGCACACCCCCCGACCCGGCGGCCGTCGCCTTCCCCCTGGAATGCGGCCCGGTCAAGGCGGTCGTGCAGAAGAAGGCGTCCGGCGACCTCGACGGCGACGGACAGCCCGAGACGGTGGCGGCCGTGCACTGCGACGCACCCATGGGGACCCCGCCCGACGCGGTGTACGTCGTCACGCGCGGCGCCGACGGGAGCAAGCCGCGGGTCGTGGCCACCCTGGTGAACCCCAAGGACCGCCACACGGTCACCGAGCTGGCGGTGGACGGCGGCGTCGTCCGCGCCACCCTCCTCGGCTACTCGTCGGCCGACGTGCCCAGTTGCTGCCCCGACGTCACCGACCACGTGAAGTGGCGCTGGAAGAACGGCGCGTTCATCAGTGACGCCCCGTCCCAGGCGCGAACCGTGTGACCCAACAGACAACGGTCACTCAACGTAGACTGCGAGTCACATTTTGGTCACTCTGAGTCCGGACCGTAGACCTCGGCCCTGTCCGAAACCCGACGTACGTGGATGCACTCGCCCGGACACTCCTTCGCGGAGTCGACCACGTCGGTGAGAAGCGGCAACGGCACGGGTGTTGTCGCCCCAGGGGCCTGCAGAAGCTCGTCGTCCGAGCCCTTCACATAGGCCAGACCGTCGATGTCCAGCTCGAACACCTCGGGCGCGTACTGGGCACAGATGCCGTCGCCGGTACACAGGTCCTGGTCGATCCAGACCTCCAGAGCCTCGCCGTCGACTCCGGCCTCCTGCTGCACGCTCATCTCTCCTGCCGTTTCCTGCGCCGAGCCGTTCGGGAATCCGGCCAGCTCTGACGGGTGTTGAACGCTTCGAGCGTACCCCCGCCTGGGTTCCCTTCACGTCCGGTGGGTATTCCCCTGGCGTGAGGGAGAGCGCAAGGGTGAAGATCGGACACACCCCGACAGTCTTTGTGATCTAGGGGTTTCAATCGACACCCACCCAGGTAGGGTCTGGAAGCGTCCAGCTCCCCATGGAGGAGGTGAGGACCGTGGCAGCCCACGACGACGACATGAACCGCGGCATCCGCCCGGGACGCGGGTCTGAAGACCCGGCCGGGCAGGTGGCCTACCTTGAGCAGGAGATCGCCGTCCTGCGACGCAAGCTCGCCGAATCTCCGCGGCACACGAGAATTCTCGAAGAGCGGATCGTCGAACTGCAGACCAACCTGGCCGGCGTGTCCGCACAGAACGAGCGACTCGCCGGCACACTCCGCGAGGCCCGCGACCAGATCGTGGCCCTCAAGGAGGAGGTCGACCGGCTGGCCCAGCCACCGGCCGGCTTCGGAGTCTTCCTGCAGGCCAACGAGGACGGCACCGCCGACATCTTCACCGGCGGCCGCAAACTCCGGGTGAACGTCAGCCCGAGCGTCGAGCTCGACGAGCTCCGACGCGGCCAGGAACTGATGCTCAACGAAGCACTCAACGTGGTCGAGGCCATGGAGTACGAGAGCGTCGGCGACATCGTCACCCTCAAGGAGATCCTCGAGGACGGCGAACGAGCCCTGGTGCTCGGGCACACCGACGAGGAGAGGGTGGTCAGGCTCGCCGAACCCCTGCGCGGCCTCACCATCCGCCCCGGCGACGCCCTCCTGCTCGAACCACGCTCCGGCTACGTCTACGAGGTCGTGCCCAAGAGCGAGGTCGAGGAACTCGTCCTCGAAGAAGTCCCCGACATCGGCTACGAGCAGATCGGCGGCCTCGGCGGACAGATCGAGGCCATCCGCGACGCGGTCGAGCTCCCCTACCTCTATCCCGACCTGTTCCGGGAGCACGAGCTGCGACCGCCCAAGGGAGTCCTGCTCTACGGACCTCCCGGATGCGGCAAGACGCTCATCGCCAAGGCGGTCGCCAACTCGCTGGCCAAAAAGGTCGCCGAGGTGACCGGCCAAGCCTCCGGCAAGAGCTTCTTCCTCAACATCAAGGGCCCCGAGCTGCTCAACAAGTACGTCGGCGAGACCGAGCGGCAGATCCGCCTGGTCTTCCAGCGAGCCCGGGAGAAGGCCAGCGAGGGCACCCCCGTCATCGTCTTCTTCGACGAGATGGAGTCCCTCTTCCGCACCCGCGGCTCCGGCGTCAGCTCGGACGTGGAGAACACCATCGTCCCCCAGCTGCTCGCCGAGATCGACGGTGTGGAGGGCCTGCAGAACGTGGTCGTGATCGGCGCCTCCAACCGTGAGGACATGATCGACCCCGCCATCCTGCGGCCCGGCCGGCTCGACGTGAAGATCAAGATCGAGCGTCCGGACGCCGAGGCGGCCAAGGACATCTTCGGCAAGTACCTCACCGAGCGCCTCCCGCTCCACTCCGACGACGTCACGGAACACGGCAAGGACCGGGGTGCCACCGTCCAGAGCATGATCCAGACGGCGGTGGAACAGATGTACGCCGAATCCGAGGAGAACCGCTTCCTGGAGGTCACCTACGCCAACGGCGACAAGGAAGTCCTCTATTTCAAGGACTTCAATTCCGGCGCCATGATCGAGAACATCGTGGGCCGCGCCAAGAAAATGGCGATCAAGGACTTCCTCGAGAAGACCCAGAAGGGCCTCCGCGTCTCCCACCTCCTCCAGGCCTGCGTGGACGAGTTCAAGGAGAACGAGGACCTGCCGAACACCACCAACCCGGACGACTGGGCCAGGATCTCCGGAAAGAAGGGCGAGCGGATCGTGTACATCCGTACGCTCGTCACCGGAAAGCAGGGCGCAGACACCGGACGTTCCATCGACACGGTGGCGAACACCGGTCAGTACCTGTAAAAGGCGGGGCGGGGGGGGGGGGGGCGCCGCCCGGGGGCGCCCCCCCCCCCCCGACTGTTTTCCGGAGCCCCGACTGGAGCAAGGCAATGCCGCAAATGATCTCCCCACCAGTGCAAAGGCGTTCTAGGCTCTTCCATACCGCCGAGTCGCGCAGTGCGGGGACGGGCACCGCACACGCATCGGAGCGCCAGCGGTACTTGAGCGGCGCCCACGACCGAGGGCACCGCCGGGCAAGGAGGGCCGCATGACAGTACGGCGAGTAATGGGCATCGAGACGGAGTACGGGATCTCCGTCCCCGGCCACCCGAACGCCAATGCCATGCTCACCTCATCCCAGATCGTCAACGCCTACGCGGCGGCGATGCACCGGGCCCGCCGGGCCCGCTGGGACTTCGAGGAGGAGAATCCGCTGCGGGACGCGCGAGGCTTCGACCTCGCCCGTGAGTCAGCCGACTCCAGCCAGCTCACCGACGAGGACATCGGCCTGGCCAACGTCATCCTCACCAACGGAGCACGGCTCTACGTCGACCACGCCCACCCCGAATACAGCGCTCCGGAGGTCACCAACCCGCGGGACGCCGTGCTGTGGGACAAGGCCGGCGAACGGATCATGGCCGAGGCCGCCGACCGGGCCGCCCAGCTGCCCGGCGCCCAGCCGATCCACCTCTACAAGAACAACACCGACAACAAGGGCGCCTCCTACGGCACGCACGAGAACTACCTGATGAAGCGGGAGACCGCCTTCTCCGACATCGTGCGCCACCTGACCCCCTTCTTCGTCTCCCGCCAGGTCTTCACCGGAGCCGGCCGCGTCGGCATCGGCCAGGACGGGCACGAGCACGGCTTCCAGCTCAGCCAGCGCGCGGACTACTTCGAGGTCGAGGTGGGCCTGGAGACGACGCTGAAGCGGCCCATCATCAACACCCGCGACGAACCCCACGCGGACGCCGAGAAGTACCGGCGGCTCCACGTGATCATCGGCGACGCGAACCTGTCCGAGATCTCGACGTACCTGAAGCTCGGCACGACCGCCCTGGTGCTGTCCATGATCGAGGACGGCTTCATCGCCGTCGACCTGGCCGTCGACCAGCCCGTTCGCACCCTGCACCAGGTCTCGCACGACCCCACCCTCAAACGCCTGGTCACGCTGCGCAGCGGCCGCACCCTGACCGCGGTCCAGCTCCAGATGGAGTACTACGAACTGGCCCGCAAGTACGTCGAGGAACGGTACGGCGCGGACGCTGACGACCAGACCAAGGACGTCCTCGGCCGCTGGGAGGACACCCTCAACCGGCTCGAGAACAACCCGATGAGCCTCGCCGGCGAACTGGACTGGGTCGCCAAGCGGGAGCTCATGGAGGGCTACCGGCGCCGCGACAACCTGGACTGGGACGCGGCTCGGCTGCACCTCGTGGACCTCCAGTACGCCGACGTACGCCCCGACAAGGGCCTGTACAACCGTCTGGTGGAACGCGGCCGGATCAAGCGGCTGCTGGACGAGAACGAGGTCGAGCGGGCCCGTACGAAGCCGCCGGAGGACACCCGCGCGTACTTCCGCGGACGCTGTCTGGAGCAGTACGCGGACGACGTCGCGGCGGCCTCCTGGGACTCGGTGATCTTCGATCTGCCGGGCCGGGACTCGCTCCAGCGGGTGCCAACCCTGGAACCGCTTCGCGGAACGCGTAATCACGTCAAGGAGCTCCTGGACCGCTGCCGCACGGCAGACGACCTGGTCAAGGTCCTGTCGGGCGGGTGACGGCCCCGAGCGGGTACACCGGAAGGAGACCGCCGGACGAGGTGGAAAGTCACCGGGTCCGGGAACCATCGAGATGGCCCTCGTACGTTGTAGCAACTACGGGGCCGATGTCGGACCCGGCTTGTAGGGTCTGATCTTGACCGAGCAACTGTGTCGGGCGAACCGAGCGGGGTGAGGGTTATGGCGACCAAGGACACCGGCGGCGGGCAGCAGAAGGCCACGCGTTCCACCGAGGAGGTCGAGGAGCAGGCGCAGGACGCGCAGGCCTCGGAGGACCTCAAGGAACGCCAGGAAAAGCTGAACGACGACGTGGACTCCGTCCTGGACGAAATCGACGATGTCCTCGAGGAGAATGCAGAGGATTTCGTGCGTAGCTTCGTTCAAAAGGGTGGGCAGTAAGCTCATTTCGCCTTCGAATCGAAGGTGACGGGGGAGTCTGCGAGTGTCCGACGAACGGGAAGCCAAGAAGTGTTCGCGGTGCCAGGAGAGCAAACCGCGGACGGCTTTCGCGGGCAACAAGTCCATGCGTGATGGTCTTCAGGCGTACTGCCGGGAGTGCTCGGCGGAGTACTACCGGCAGCGCCAGGCGGCCAAGGGGCGGGCGGTGCGCGAGAAGGTGCCCGTCCCGCCCGGGCACAAGCACTGCCGGGGCTGTGGCGAGGTGAAGCCCCATAGCGAATGGCATCGCAAGACCAGTGCGCCCGATGGCCTTGCAAGCCGCTGTAAGGCATGCAAGGCGGCTACTGATCCGGCAGGTCACCTTCGTCGGAAGTACGGCCTCACTGAAGCCGAGCGCGACGAGATGGTGGCCTCTCAGGCGGGGGTCTGCGTGATCTGTCTCAAGGCTCCTGCCGTTCAGGTGGATCACTGCCACAAGACGGGTAGGGTCCGTGGCGTACTGTGCTTCAACTGCAATTCCGGCCTCGGCCTGTTGAGGGATGACCCCGACGTGATGAACCGAGCTGCCGACTACCTGGAAGGAAACGCGTGGAAGCCAACACTCGTAGCACCGGGCGTCTACCAGCTGCCTTCCTGACGCCCGGGTCCTCTTCGTTCATGGACTTCCTCGGTGCGCACCAGCCGGAGATGCTCCCGGGCAACCGGCAGCTGCCGCCGGTGCAGGGCGTGATCGAGGCGCCGCACGGCACCACGATCGTGGCCGTCACGTTCCCCGGGGGCGTCGTTCTCGCCGGTGACCGGCGGGCCACCATGGGCAACATGATCGCCCAGCGGGACATCGAGAAGGTCTTCCCGGCCGATGAGTACTCGGCGGTGGGCATCGCCGGTACGGCGGGTCTGGCCGTGGAGATGGTGAAGCTGTTCCAGCTGGAGCTGGAGCACTTCGAGAAGGTCGAGGGGGCGCAGCTGTCCCTGGAGGGCAAGGCGAACCGGCTGTCCACGATGATCCGGTCCAACCTGGGCATGGCGATGCAGGGGCTGGCCGTGGTGCCGCTGTTCGCCGGCTTTGACGTGGACCGGGGTACGGGCCGCATCTTCTCGTACGACGTGACGGGCGGGCGGTCCGAGGAGCAGAACTTCGCGACCACCGGGTCGGGGTCGATCTTCGCGCGTGGCGCGATGAAGAAGCTGTTCCGTGAGGACCTGACCGAGGAGCAGGCGACGACGCTTGTGGTCCAGGCGCTGTACGACGCGGCTGACGACGATGCGGCGACCGGTGGTCCCGACGTCGCCCGCCGGATCTACCCGATCATCACTGTGATCACCGAGGACGGCTTCCGCCGGCTGAGCGAGGACGAGGGTTCGGAGCTCGCTCGCGCGGTGCTGGAGCGGCGGCTGGAGCAGCCGGACGGTCCGCGGGCCGCGCTGCTGTAGCGGGTGCGTTCGTGTTGTCAGGTGGTGCAGTGACTTCTCCAGAAAGGGATGGATAGCCGGTGTCGACGCCGTTCTATGTCTCACCCCAGCAGGCCATGGCCGACCGGGCGGAGTACGCCCGCAAGGGCATCGCCCGTGGTCGCAGCCTGGTCGTGCTGCAGTATGCCGACGGCATCGTGTTCGTCGGTGAGAACCCGTCCCGTGCGCTGCACAAGTTCAGCGAGATCTACGACCGGATCGGTTTCGCGGCCGCCGGCAAGTACAACGAGTACGAGAACCTGCGGATCGGTGGGGTGCGGTACGCCGACCTGCGCGGGTACACGTACGACCGGGACGACGTGACGGCCCGTGGTCTGGCGAACGTGTACGCGCAGACGCTGGGCACGATCTTCTCCAGTCAGGCCGAGAAGCCGTACGAGGTGGAGCTGGTCGTCGCGGAGGTCGGTGACGGTCCGGAGAGCGATCAGATCTATCGGCTGCCGCACGACGGTTCGATCGTGGACGAGCACGGCTCGGTCGCGGTCGGGGGCAACGCGGAGCAGATCAGTGGGTATCTGGACCAGCGGCACCGGGACGGTATGACGCTGGCCGAGGCGCTGAAGCTGGCGGTGCAGGCGCTGTCCCGTGACACGAACGGCAGTGAGCGGGAGATTCCGGCGGAGCGGCTGGAGGTCGCGGTGCTGGATCGTACGCGGCCGCAGCAGCGGAAGTTCAAGCGGATCGTGGGCGGGCAGTTGTCGCGGCTGCTGGATTCCGGTGCGGGTGACGTGTCCGTGGAGGAGGAGAGCGACTCCGACGCCGAGAAGGACGAGGAGTAGCAGGGGCCGGGGCGGGTTCCCGCCGCCCCGGCCGGCTCACCGTGGCGGTGCCGTGGAGCCGCGTACCACCAGGCTGACCGGCAGGTCCCCCTCCTCGGGGGCCCGCCCGTCCAGTACGGCCAGGAGCGCCCGCATCCCCCGTTCGCCGAAGGCTTCCGCGTCGAGGCGGACCGTGGTCAGTTCGGGGTCGATGGCGGTGGCCAGGCCGAGGTCGTCCAGGCCGGTGACGGAGAGGTCGTCGGGGACGCGCAGTCCCACGCGCCGGGCCGCCTTGTAGGCGCCGGCCGCCAGTTTGTCGTCGTCGCAGACCAGGGCTGTGGGCCGGGGTCCGGGCGCCCTGAGCGCGGCTTCCGTGGCGGTCCGGGCGCCCTCGATGGAGATGGGGGCGCGGACCGTTCGCAGGTCGGTGCCGGGTGCCGCGGACAGCCGGGTCGTCAGTTCCCGGGCGCGTACGTCGAAGGTCCAGGACGGCACGTCCGCGGCGAGGTGGAGGAAGCGGCGGTGGCCCAGGGTCAGCAGGTGCTCGGCGACCTGGCGGATGCCGTCGGCGATGTCGAGGTTGACCGTGGCGGCGCCCAGGCTGCCTTCCGGGTCGCTGTCGAGCATGACCAGGGGTAGCTGGTCGCCCCGGATGGCCGAGAGGGCGTCGGCGGCCATGGAGGACGCGATGACGCCGTCCAGCGCGGCCTGCGCGGAGGCGAAGGGGTCCCTGGCCGGGCCCACGCCCTCGGGGGAGGGGTAGAGCACCACACCGAAGCCGTGTTCGCCGGCCACCCGCGCGGCGCCGGTGTACACCTCGGCGAAGAATTCGGTGGTCAGGGCGGGGACGACCAGCAGTACGGTGCGGGTGCGGCCCAGGCGGAGGTTGCGTGCGGCGAGGTTGGGGCGGTAGCCCAGTTCGTGTGCGGCCTCGCGGACGCGTTGGGCGGTCGGCTCCGAGACGCGGCCGCGCCATTTGTCGCCGAGTACCAGGGATACCGCGGCCTGGGACACTCCGGCTGCCTGGGCGACGTCCCGGCTCGTGGGGCGGGTGCTGCCTTGTGCCACCGTTCGCCTGCGCTTTCGTCTGGACTCCTGAACAGGCGACATGGTACGTATGACGCAGTTAGTTATACGTAACACGTCAGTGAGTGCAGAGAAGAGGGGGCGCCGCGTGGTTGCCGGGTATCTGGACATTCTCCGGGCGCGGCATGCCGTGCGGCTGCTGGTCGGCACGCTGGTGGGGCGGTTGCCCAACGCCACGGCGGCGATCGCGATCGTGCTGTTCGTGCGGGCGGAGGGCGGTTCGTACAGCCTCGCGGGGGCGCTGGCCGCCGTGTACGGCGTCGCGAACGCGGTGGGGCAGCCGGTGCTGGGGCGGCTGGTGGATCTGCGCGGGCAGCCCCTCGTGCAGTTGCCGGCCGCCGTGCTGTCGGCGCTGGCGATGGGTGTGTTCGCCTTCGCCGGTACGGGGTCGGCCGTCCTCGCGTATGTGGCGGTGGGCGCGGCCGGGTTGTTCACGCCGCCGTTGGAGGGCGGGTTGCGGGCGCTGTGGCCCAGTGTGCTCGGCAAGGAGGACCAGGTGCACACGGCGTACGCCATGGACGCCGTGGCGCAGGAGGTCATGTTCACCGTCGGGCCGCTGCTGGTGACGGTGTGCGTGTCGTTGTGGTCGCCGCCGGTCGCGCTGCTGGTGCTCAACGGGCTGGGTGTGCTGGGCGCGCTGTCCGTGGTCGTGTCGCCGCCCTCGCGCGCGTGGCGGTCGGCGCCGCGGGAGGCGCACTGGCTCGGCGCGTTGCGCTCGGGCGGGCTGCTGGCGCTGCTGGGGGCGTTCCTGTTCATCGGGATGGCGCTGGGTTCCATCACCGTCGCGTCGGTGCCGTACGCGGACGAGCACGGTGGTGACGCGGTGTACGGGTGGCTGATGGCCGGGCTGGGGCTCGGTGCGCTGGTCGGGGGAGCGGTGTACGGGGCGCGGCGGTGGACCGGTGAGCCGGCGCGGCGACTGCGGCTGCTGGTCGCTCTGCTGGCGGTCTGTTACCTGCCGCTGACGTTGATGCCGGGTGCCGTCGCGATGGTGCTGCTCGCTGTTCTCGCGGGTGTCTTCCTGGCGCCTTGCATCGCCTGTGCGTTCGTCCTTGTCGATGTGCACGCCCCGCGCGGCACGGTGACGGAGGCGTTCTCGTGGCTGGTGACGACGTTCACCGTGGGGGCGTCGGTGGGGACCGGGCTCACGGGGCCCGTGGTGGAGCACGGCGGGGCCTTGTGGGGCTTCGCGGTGCCCGGGGCGGCGGGGGCGGTGTCGCTGCTCGTGCTGGTGGCCACGGGGCGGGTCCTCGCAGCTCCCGCGCGGGGAGCGGTGGTTGCGGCTTCATCGGAAAATGATCCAAACCGTGCCGTCGAACCCCGTTTCAGTTCGGGTCATCGGGCGTAATGTTCAGTCATGGACCGCCGCATTTTCGGGCTGGAGAACGAGTACGGCGTCACGTGCACGTTCAGGGGACAGCGCCGCCTGTCGCCTGACGAGGTGGCGCGGTACCTCTTCCGCCGTGTCGTGTCATGGGGCCGCAGCAGCAATGTCTTTCTGCGCAACGGGGCCCGCCTCTATCTCGACGTGGGGTCACATCCGGAATACGCGACACCCGAATGTGACAATGTGATCGAACTCGTCACCCACGACAAGGCGGGCGAGCGCATTCTCGAAGGACTCCTGGTGGACGCCGAACGACGCCTGCACGAGGAGGGAATCGCGGGCGACGTCTACCTCTTCAAGAACAACACCGACTCCGCCGGCAACTCCTACGGCTGCCACGAGAACTATCTGGTGGCGCGGCACGGGGAGTTCTCGCGGCTCGCGGACATCCTCATTCCGTTCCTGGTGACCCGGCAGCTGCTGTGCGGCGCCGGCAAGGTGCTGCAGACGCCGCGCGGTGCCGTGTACTGCGTCAGTCAGCGGGCCGAGCACATCTGGGAGGGCGTCTCCTCGGCGACCACCCGCTCCCGGCCCATCATCAACACCCGCGACGAGCCGCACGCCGACGCCGAGCGCTACCGGCGCCTGCACGTCATCGTGGGCGACTCGAACATGTCGGAGACGACCATGCTGCTCAAGGTCGGCGCCACCGACCTGGTGCTGCGGATGATCGAGGCCGGCACGGTGATGCGCGACCTGACCCTGGAGAACCCGATCCGGGCGATCCGCGAGGTCAGCCACGACATCACCGGACGGCGCAAGGTGCGCCTGGCGAGTGGCCGGGAGGCCTCGGCGCTGGAGGTGCAGCGGGAGTACTACGAGAAGGCCGTGGACTTCTGCGAGCGCCGGGGTATCCGCACCGGCACCGTCGAGCGGGTGCTGGAGCTGTGGGGCCGCACGCTGGACGCGATCGAGGCCGAGGACCTCGACCGTATCGACACCGAGATCGACTGGGTCATGAAGTACAAGCTCATCGAGCGGTACCGGGCCAAGCACAACATGACCATGTCGCATCCGCGGGTCGCGCAGATAGACCTCGCCTACCACGACATCCACCGCCGTCGTGGCCTCTACTACCTGCTGGAGAAGAAGGGGCAGGCCGCCCGGGTCGCCAACGACTTGAAGATCTTCGAGGGCAAGTCCGTGCCGCCGCAGACCACTCGGGCCCGGCTGCGGGGCGACTTCATCCGGCGGGCCCAGGAGCAGCGGCGGGACTTCACCGTCGACTGGGTTCACCTCAAGCTCAACGATCAGGCGCAGCGCACCGTGTTGTGCAAGGACCCGTTCCGTTCGGTGGACGACCGGGTGGAGAAGCTGATCGCCGGAATGTGACTGACCCCGTCCGGGTGAGTCGCGCGTCTCCGCACGAAAGGGCGGAACGCCACACGGGCACCGTACGTTATCCGTACGGAGCCGGTCGCACGCCGTAGAGTTGCGCGCCCGCCATCACGCAGACCCAAATGCATAGGATGCCCCCCCC
>NZ_JBHXNW010000030.1:67782-83119 GCF_042717365.1 Streptomyces sp. NPDC058534 | reverse complement strand
GGTGGGCGCGGCGGGGTGCTCTGGGCCTCGGGGTTTGGGCCCCGCCCCGGGGGGGGGGCTGGCGGCGACCCCCCCCCCCGGGCCCCCCCCGCCACCGGCCCACATTACTTTCTCCGTCCGGGCCCCTTCTCACGCCGTAGAGTTGCGCGCACGCCATCACGCAGACCCATATCGATACGAGGCCCCCACCGTGCGTCGACGCTCCCTCCTCATCGCCGTCCCCGCGGGACTGGTCACGCTCGCCGCATGCGGTGACGACGACTCCGGCTCTTCGAGCAACGCGAGCGACAGCGCGTCGCCCGAGGCGTCGGCCACGGCGTCGGCACCGCCGCCGCCGAAGATCGTCGACGGTCCGCTGCCGGCGATCACGGCGGGGACGAAGTTCGACGAGAAGCCGACGGTCGCCAAGGGCAGCGGGGAGCCGTCCAAGGACCTCGCGGTGAAGACGGTCATCGCGGGCGGCGGCAAGGCCGTCGCGGAGGGCGACTTCGTGTCGGCGAACTACCTCGGTCAGGTCTGGCAGAGCGCGAAGGTCTTCGACAACTCCTACGACCGCAAGACCCCGCTCGTCATCCAGCTCGCCCAGGGCAGCATCATCGACGGCTGGCGGTACGCGCTCACCGGCAAGAAGACCGGCAGCCGCGTCGAGTTCTCCGTCCCGCCCACCTGGGGGTACGGCGAGCAGGGCAACGAGCAGGCGGGCATCAAGGGTTCCGACACGCTGGTCTTCGTGGTCGACGTGCAGGACACCTTCAACGCCAAGAGCTCCGCCAAGGGCAAGGAGGTCGCGCAGGACGACGCGGCGCTGCCCGAGGTCGGCACCAACACCGACGGCAAGGCGCCCTCCATCGAGGTGCCCGAGACCGACGCGCCGAAGAAGCTCGCGGCGGAGTACGTCCTGGAGGGCGACGGCGCCGAGGTCGGCGCCCAGGACAGCGTCCTCGTGCAGTACAAGGGCGTCGTGTGGGACGGCGGCAAGGAGTTCGACTCGACGTACAGCAGGAAGCAGCTGACGTCGTTCTCGCTGCAGCAGGTCGTCAAGGGCTGGTCGCAGGGCCTGACCGGCAAGAAGGTCGGCAGTCGCGTCCTCATCGTCATTCCGCCGGACCTGGGGTACGGGGACAGCCCGCCGGAGGGCAGCGGCATCCAGAAGGACTCCACCCTGGTCTTCTCGGTCGACATCCTCGCGAAGATGTGACGCCTCGAAGATGTAAGACTTGGCCCGTTGCCTTTTCGCAGACAAGCAGGAGCTGAACACGTGAGCATCGACAAGCCCGAGGTCGACTTCCCGGGTGGCGAGCCCCCGGCGGACCTCGAGATCAAGGACATCTGGGAGGGCGACGGCCCGGTGGCCGAGGCCGGCCAGACGGTCACCGTGCACTACGTGGGTGTCGCCTTCAGCACCGGCGAGGAGTTCGACGCCAGCTGGAACCGCGGTACGCCCTTCCGCTTCCCGCTCGGTGGCGGCCGCGTCATCGCCGGCTGGGACCGGGGCGTGCAGGGCATGAAGGTCGGCGGCCGTCGTCAGCTGACCGTGCCGGCGCACCTCGCCTACGGCAACCAGAGCCCGACCCCGGCGATCAAGCCCGGCGAGACGCTGATCTTCGTGGTCGATCTGCTCGGAGTCTGATCGACGTCCGAACGGACAGTGATCAGAGCCGGTCATCCAGGGTCCATGCCTGTGCGGGCATGGGCCCTCGGTTTTTGCCGCGCCCCCGCGGGGCGGTACGGTCATCCGTCGTAAGCACCATAGGGAGAAGGGCGTCGATGGCCATTGCCAAGGCCGAGCGGCTGATGAACCTGGCGCTGTGTCTGCTCGGGACACGGCGGCCGCTCAGCAAGCGTGAGCTGCGCGAGTCGGTGGAGGCCTACCTTGAGGCGGGCTCCGACGACTCCTTCAACCGCATGTTCGAGCGCGACAAGGACGACCTGCGCGAACTCGGACTGGTCATCGAGACCGTGGAGAGCCTCGACGGCGAGATCGGCTACCTGGCCCGCCGGGACAGCAACCGGCTGCCGCCCATCACCCTGGACGCCGAGGAGGCCGCCGCGCTGGGGCTGGCCGCGAAGGTGTGGCAGCAGGCCCGGCTCGCCGGTGCCGCGAGCGGCGCCCTGCAGAAGCTGCGTGCGGCGGGACTGCCCGAGGACGTCGACCCGTACGAGCCGCACAGCGCCCTGGAGCCGCGCATCCCGGTGCACGAGGCGGCCTTCGAGCCGCTGATGCTCGCCTGCCGCGACCGCCGGCCCGTCGGCTTCGACTACCGCAAGGCGAACGCCGCCCAGCCCGAGCCCCGGCACGTGGAGCCCTGGGCGCTGGAGTGCTGGCGCGGGCACTGGTACCTGGCGGGCTTCGACCGTGACCGCGGGGCCGAGCGGGTGTTCCGGCTGTCGCGGATCACCGGCAGGGTCCGTTCGCGGGGCGGGCGGTTCACCGCGCCCGTGCCCGATGTCGTCACCGTCCGCGAGACGGTCGCGAGCTGGGCGGGGGAGACCGCCGACCGCTCCGCGCGGATCCGGCTGCGTACGGGCGCGGGATACCCCCTGCGGGCGAAGTCCACCGCCGTACGGGAACTGGGTGAGGGCTGGGACGAGTTGGAGATTCCGTACGGGCACGGCCTGGACGCCTGGCTGGTCGAGTTCGGGCCGGACGTGGTGGTGCTGGAGCCCGCGGAGTTGCGTGCGGACGTGGTGGACCGGCTGCGTGCCGTCGCCAAGGGCTGAGGGGGAGCGGACAACACTGTGGCAGGCAAACCGGTCAGGGCAGTGAACGCCATCGACCAGACCCGGCGGATGCTGTCCCTGGTGACGTATCTGAGGGAGCGTCCCGGGGCGCGGATCGAGGACGTCGCGCGGGCCTTCGGCATCACCGAGGACGAGCTGGTCTCCGACCTCGACGTGCTGCCGATGTGCGGCACCAGTTTCCGCGGCGGCGATCTGCTCGACATCGACACCGACGGTGAGCGCATCTGGTGGCACAACCCGGCCGCGCTCGGCGCGGACGCCGCGGAGCCGCTGCGGCTCGCCGCCGACGAGGCCACCGCGCTGCTGGTCGCCGCCCGGGCCGTGGCGACCCTGCCGGGCCTGCGCGAGAGCGACCGGCAGGCGCTGTTGCGGGCGACCGCCAAGGTGGAGACCTCGGCCGGGGAGGCCGCGGGCGCCAGTTCGCGCCTGTCCGTCACCTTCGAGTCCGAGGGCGGCGTCTTCGCCGACGTCGACCGGGCGATCTCCGAGCGCCGCCGGCTGTGGATCCGCTACTACTCACCGGCCCGCGACGAGGTCACCGAGCGCGAGATCGACCCCATCCGGCTGGTCAGCGTCGGGCACACCTACGTGGAGGCCTGGTGCCGCCGCTCCGAAGCGCGGCGCACCTTCCGGCTCGACCGGGTCGCCGAGATCCGCATCCTGGACGAGCCGTCCGCGCCGCCCGAGGTGGAGCTGCGGGACCTGTCGGAGGGGCTGGTGCAGCCCGCCGCCGAGGATCCGGAGGTCGTCGTCGAGGTCGGCCCGGGCGGGCGCTGGGTCGCCGAGTACTACCCGCACGACAGCGCGGACGAACGTCCCGACGGCGGACTGCGCATCACCCTGCGCACCCCCGAGCCGGCCTCCCTGCGGCGGCTGGCGCTGCGGCTGGGACGCGACGGCCGGATCGTCTCCCCGCCCGAGCTGGCCGACAGCGCCCGCCGCGCCGCCCGGGAGGCGCTGGCCGCCTACGACGGGATCGAGGCGGCCGGCCCGGAAGCCGGTGTCGAGACGGTCGAGGGCCCGCACGAAAGGCAGGAGCGAGGACTGTGAGCGAGCCCGTGGAACCAGGTGGGCCGGGCGTGTCGGCGGCGTCCGCGTTCGCGGGCATGAGACGTGTGTCGCCGATCGTGTTCAAGGCGGGCTGCCCGGACTGCCGGGGCCGCTTCGAACTCGCCGCGAGCGCCCTGCGGCTGGCCATCGGCGCCACCAGCCGCACCACCTTCTACTCGTTCACCTGCCCCGAGTGCGGGTCCGCGGTCCGCAAACCGGCGGGGGAGCGGGTCGTGGAACTGCTCACGGGCGGCGGGGTCAGGACACTGCGGCTGCACTCCACCGTCTAGTCTCGACGTCATGTTCTGGCCGATGTTCGCCGTTGCCGTGGGTTTCCTTGGTCTCGCCGTCCTCACGGTGTTCGCCGTGAAGGTGTTCGTGGAGACGCAGCGACTCGGCAGGCAGGTGACGGACTCGGCCCGCAGGATCAGCCGGGCAGCGGAGGATCTGGAGCGGGCGACCGAGAGCGCCGCCCGTTCCGTGGACGCCCTGTGAACGCGAGAACCGCGCCACACGGCCCCGTGACCGGCCCGACCGACACACGCGAGTCTCGTTTTGGACCGCTTTCGCCCTGTCACCCCACGGGCCCCTGAAGGTACGCTGCTGGTCGCGGCCCGGAAAACGAGGCCCGGCCGCGGACGGGAGTACGCACAGGGATTGCCTCACGTTCACCCCTGAGCGTTACGATCGCTGCACAAGACGATCGATCGGACGTATGTCCGACCGGTCGGACAGCACCCCAACCCAGCCGCCTCGGTGAGAAGGTAAAGACTTATGTTCGGAAGGCTCGGAGCCCCCGAGATCATTCTCATCCTCGTCGTCATCATCCTGCTGTTCGGCGCGAAGAAGCTTCCGGACATGGCGCGGTCCCTCGGCAAGTCGGCACGCATCCTCAAGAGCGAGGCCAAGCAGATGAAGAGCGAGGGCAAGAACGACTCGTCCGCCCCCGCCGACCCGCCGGGCCCCGAGCAGTCCGCGGCGCAGCGCACCATCCAGGCCGCCCCCGGCGACGTGACCAGCTCCCGGCCGGTCAACGAGCCGACGGACACGACCAAGCGCTGACGCAGGGCCGGTGACCTCCGGCCCGCCGCACGAGATGGGAACGTGGGTTGCTGAAGCCTGCCCGCACCAAGGAGAGGGACCCCGAGGGGCGGATGCCCCTCGCGGAGCACCTTCGTGAGCTCCGCAACCGGCTCGCGAAGGCGCTGTTGGCCATCGTCGCCGTCACCGTCGTCGGAGCCTTCTTCTACCAGGAGATCATCAACCTCCTCACCGAGCCGATCCTCGATTCGATCGGCTGTGAGAAGTCCTTCGCGGAGCTGGCCGAGTCGACGGCCGGCTCGGAGCCGTGCGCGCAGATCACCATCAACGGTCTGCTCGGTCCCTTCACCCTGGCGCTGAAGGTGTCGCTGACGGCGGGCATCGTGCTGGCCTCGCCGGTCTGGCTCTACCAGTTGTGGGCGTTCGTCGCCCCCGGGCTGCACAGGAGCGAGAAGAAGTACGCCTACGCGTTCGTCGCCACCGGCGCCCCGCTGTTCCTCGTCGGTGCCTACTTCGCCTACGCGGTGCTGCCCACCTCCGCGGAGGTGCTGATCGACTTCACCCCGAGCAACGTCGACAACCTGCTGCCGCTGGACGAACTGCTCGACCTCGTCACCCGCATGGTGATCGTCTTCGGTCTCTCCTTCGAGCTGCCCCTGCTGCTCGTGATGCTCAACTTCACCGGAGTGCTGACCGGCAAGAAGATGCTCGGCTGGTGGCGCGGGATGATCATGGGCATCACGCTGTTCGCGGCCATCGCCACGCCGAGCACGGACCCGCTGACCATGGTCATGCTGGCCGGGCCGATCTGGGTCCTGTACTTCGCCGCCGTCGGCGTCTCCCTCACGAACGACCGCCGCAGGCTCCGCCGCGAGGCTCTGGAGCCCGACGACGACGAGGCGTCGGACCTGGACCTGACCCCCGAGACCATCGGCGAGGTCGAGGCCGTGACCACCGCCCGCGCCCTGCCCGAGCAGGCCACGAAGGACCGGGTCAACGGCTACGACGACGTGACGTAGCACCGCCGGGGCGGTGACGGCCGCCGTCGCCGCCCCCACGGAACCCCCACAGGGCCGTTCCCGATAATGATCGTCCTGTTGTCAGTGCGGCCCGGTACGCTCGAAAGCACGATGACAGAGGATCTCTCACCGGCCGAGCGGTACGCGGCAGCCCGTCAGCGCGCTGTCGAGCAGGCCACCGCGCTCGCCTCCTTCCGCGAGATGTACGACTTCGGCCTCGACCCCTTCCAGATCGAGGCCTGTCAGGCCCTCGAGGCGGGCAAGGGCGTGCTGGTGGCCGCGCCCACGGGTTCCGGCAAGACGATCGTCGGCGAGTTCGCCGTCCACCTCGCCCTCCAGCAGGGCAAGAAGTGCTTCTACACGACGCCCATCAAGGCGCTGTCCAACCAGAAGTACGCCGACCTGTGCCGCCGCTACGGCACGGACCGCGTCGGCCTCCTCACCGGCGACAACAGCGTGAACCCGGAGGCCCCGGTCGTCGTCATGACCACCGAGGTCCTGCGGAACATGCTGTACGCGGGCTCTCAGACCCTCCTGGGCCTCGGGTACGTGGTCATGGACGAGGTGCACTACCTCTCCGACCGCTTCCGCGGCGCCGTGTGGGAGGAGGTGATCATCCACCTCCCCGAGTCCGTGACCCTGGTGTCACTGTCGGCGACCGTGTCCAATGCGGAGGAGTTCGGCGACTGGCTCGACACCGTCCGCGGCGACACCCAGGTGATCGTCTCCGAGCACCGGCCCGTGCCGCTGTTCCAGCACGTGCTCGCCGGCCGCCGGATGTACGACCTGTTCGAGGAGGGCGAGGGCCACAAGAAGGCCGTCAACCCGGACCTCACGCGCATGGCGCGCATGGAGGCGAGCCGCCCGTCCTACCAGGACCGCAGGCGCGGCCGCGCCATGAAGGAGGCCGACCGGGAGCGCGAGCGCCGACAGCGCTCCCGCGTGTGGACGCCGAGCCGGCCCGAGGTCATCGAGCGCCTCGACTCCGAAGGCCTGCTGCCCGCGATCACCTTCATCTTCAGCCGCGCCGCCTGCGAGGCCGCCGTCCAGCAGTGCCTGTACGCCGGCCTGCGGCTCAACGACGAGGACGCGCGGGGCCGGGTGCGCGCGCTCGTGGAGGAGCGCACCGCCTCCATCCCGACCGAGGACCTGCACGTCCTGGGGTACTACGAGTGGCTGGAGGGCCTGGAGCGCGGCATCGCCGCCCACCACGCGGGCATGCTGCCGACGTTCAAGGAGGTCGTCGAGGAGCTGTTCGTCCGCGGACTGGTGAAGGCCGTCTTCGCCACCGAGACCCTCGCCCTCGGCATCAACATGCCCGCCCGCTCGGTGGTGCTGGAGAAGCTCGTCAAGTGGAACGGCGAACAGCACGCCGACATCACCCCCGGCGAGTTCACCCAGCTCACCGGCCGGGCCGGCCGGCGCGGCATCGACGTCGAGGGTCACGCCGTCGTGCTGTGGCAGCGTGCGATGAACCCCGAACACCTCGCGGGACTGGCCGGCACCCGCACGTACCCGCTGCGCTCCAGCTTCCGGCCGTCGTACAACATGGCGGTCAACCTGGTCGGGCAGTTCGGCCGGCACCGCTCGCGGGAGCTGCTGGAGACCTCCTTCGCGCAGTTCCAGGCGGACAAGTCGGTCGTCGGCATCTCCCGGCAGGTGCAGCGCAACGAGGAGGGCCTGGAGGGCTACCAGGCCTCCATGACCTGCCACCTCGGCGACTTCGAGGAGTACGCGCGGCTGCGCCGCGAGCTGAAGGACCGGGAGACCGAACTGGCCAGGCAGGGCGCCGGCCAGCGGCGCGCCGAGGCCGCCGTGGCGCTGGAGAAGCTGAAGCCGGGCGACGTCATCCACGTGCCGACGGGCAAGTACGCGGGCCTCGCCCTGGTGCTGGACCCGGGGCTGCCCGCCGGCCGGTCCAACGGCCACCGCGGCTTCGAACACCACGACGGGCCCCGCCCGCTGGTGCTGACCGCCGAGCGGCAGGTCAAGCGGCTGGCGTCGATGGACTTCCCGGTGCCGGTCGAGGCGCTGGAGCGGATGCGCATCCCGAAGTCCTTCAACCCGCGCTCGCCCCAGTCCCGCCGCGACCTCGCCTCCGCGCTGCGCACCAAAGCCGGCCACATCCCGCCGGAGCGGGCCCGCAAGAAGCGGTCCCAGGCCGCCGACGACCGGGAGATCGCCCGGCTGCGCCAGGACATCCGCGCCCACCCCTGCCACGGCTGCGACGACCGCGAGGACCACGCCCGCTGGGCCGAGCGCTACCACCGGCTGCTGCGCGACACCTCGCAGCTGGAGCGCCGGATCGAGGGCCGGACGAACACCATCGCCCGTACCTTCGACCGGATCGTCGCGCTGCTGACCGAGCTGGACTACCTGCGCGGCGACGAGGTCACCGAGCACGGCAAGCGCCTCGCCCGGCTCTACGGCGAGCTGGACCTGCTCGCCAGCGAGTGCCTGCGCGAGGGCGTCTGGGAAGGGCTCTCCCCGGCCGAACTGGCCGCCTGCGTCTCGGCGCTGGTGTACGAGTCCAGGGTCGCCGACGACGCGATGGCGCCGAAGGTGCCCTCGGGCAAGGCCAAGGCCGCGCTCGGCGAGACGGTGCGGATCTGGGGCCGACTCGACGCCCTGGAGGAGGACTTCCGGATCAGCCAGACCGAGGGCGTCGGCCAGCGCGAGCCCGACCTCGGCTTCGCCTGGGCGGCGTTCATGTGGGCGTCCGGCAAGGGCCTCGACGAGGTGCTGCGCGAGGCGGAGATGCCGGCGGGCGACTTCGTGCGCTGGTGCAAGCAGGTCATCGACGTCCTCGGCCAGATCGCGGCCGCCGCACCCGCCCAGGGCTCCACGGTTCCGAAGAACGCGCGCAAGGCGGTCGAGGAGCTGCTGCGCGGAGTGGTCGCCTACTCGTCCGTGGGTTAGCCCGGGACAGACGGCACGTAGTGAAGGCCCGGCGGGAGACCGCCGGGCCTTCGCGCGTTCGCGGTGCGTCCGGCACCTTTTCCCTCATCACGGTGAGTGAAGTTCGTATGCCCATACGCGCTCACGCATCGTGTTCGAATGATTCCCCGCCGTGCAAAAGTGCCGACCTTACTCCAGCCCCCAGGCCCGTTTCAGGCGGTCGCTGAATATGACACGGCGTTGATCCCCTCGGACTAAGCTCGCCCGCAGCGCACCGAGTTGAGGTGTAATCGCGCGCTTGTTCCCAATGCGCCGAAGATCCAGGCAACTCCCAGACATACCCCGTCGCAAGCTCCCCCATCCCAGCCGATTCGTTTTCAGAGGGCCTACATGGTGAGTGTTGATTCCCCTCCAGGTCGCCGTGAACTTCCCTACGCGCGAACGCTGTTGCTGCCGGCCATACTGATGGCCGCGGCCACCGGGGCCGCCGTCGCCCTCGTGACGGAACCGGCCCGGCTCGCCGTCGGCCTGTGCGGTGCCGTCGCCACCCTGCTGGTGGTCTCCGCGGCGGCCGAGGCGGTACGCCGCGGCCGTGCATTGCGGGCCGAACGCGCCGCGCACGCCCGTCACAGCGCGTATCTGGAACACCGGGCGGCGAGCCACCACGAGGAGATGGTCGACCTCGGCGACGTCGTGCTGCCCGACGTGCTGAACTTCATGCGCAGGGGGAACACGCCCGCGGAGGTGATGCGCCGCCTCGGCGAGGTGAACCCCGGCTACACCGAACTCGGCGAGCCCCAGCGCCGGCTGATCCGCATGGTCTGCGACATCGTCGACCACCAGGACTCCATGCGCGAGTCCGCGGAGCGCTCCTTCGTCGACATCGCCCGCCGCGTCCAGGCGATCGTCCACCAGCAGAACAAGGAACTCCGCGAGATGGAGGAGGACCACGGGCGCAACCCCGAGGTCTTCGACGACCTCCTGCGCATCGACCACGGCACCTCGCTGATCGGCCGCCTCGCCGACTCCATCTCCGTGATCGGCGGCGGCCGGCCCGGACGTCAGTGGCCCGAGCCGGTCGCCCTCTACAGCGTGCTGCGCGGCGCCATGTCCCGGATCCTGGAGTACCGCCGGATCAACCTGGCCTCCATCGCCAAGGTCAACATCAAGGGCACCGCGGTCGAACCGGTCATCCACGCCGCGGCGGAGCTGCTCGACAACGCCACCCGCTACTCACCGCCCGCGGCCAAGGTGCACGTCACCGCGACCGAGGTGCAGAGCGGTGTCTGCATCGAGATCGAGGACGCCGGCGTCAGCCTCAGCGAGGAGTCCCGCGCCCGCATCGAGGGCCTGCTGGAGCAGGCCAAGCGCGGCACCGACGTGCAGGACCTCGCCCATCACCCGCGCCTGGGCCTGTCCGTCGTCGGCCGGCTGTGCACGCAGTTCGGTATGGACGTCTCGCTGCGGGCCTCCGCGTACGGCGGAGTCCGCGCCATCCTCATCGTGCCGAGCAAGATGATGACCACCGAGCCCGGCGTCGGCCTCGCCCACGGTATCGGCGCGACCTCGATCCCCACCCCGGGCCCGGATGCCCTGCCCGGACCGCAGCGCAAGCCCAAGAAGCGCCGCCCCACCAGCCCGCGCATCCCGGCCGGCGTCTCCATGGAGGACGACGTCCCCGAGGTCACCGAGTGGACGGCGGGCGGTCTGCCGCAGCGCCGCAGCCGGGTCAAGATGCCGCTCAGCCAACGCCTCGCCGAACAGGCGGTCTGGGAGCGCGAGGACGCCGAGCGCGAGGCCCGCCTGGCCGCCGAACGCGCCCGCAACGGCATCCCGGCGCCCGCGGAGCCCGAGCCCGCGCAGGAGAAGGACCAGGGTCTCCCGCCGGGGCACTTCATCGGCGCCTTCTGGGAGGGCCTCAAGCAGCACCCGGGCATCACCCAGGCCCACCAGCAGTCCAGCAGCGACGAGCCGGCCCACGCCCCGGCAGACGACGAGGGGAACCTCAAGTGATCGAGCAGCAAGGCAAGTTCGACTGGATGCTCCGGGACCTCTACGACGGCGTCCCGGGCATCGAGATGATCGTCGTGCTCTCCGCCGACGGCCTGCGCATCGCCCGCTACTCGGGGGACCCCGACGCCGCCGACCGGGTCGCCGCCGCCTGCGCGGGCCTGCAGAGCCTGGCGAGTGCCGTCAGCCAGGAGATCCCCACCAGCGACGGCGACATGAAGATGGTGCTCATCGAGATGAACGGCGGCTACTTCTACCTGATGGCCGCCGGCCCCAACGCCTACCTCGCCGTGCTCTCCGACGTCCGCTGCGAACCCGGCCGGATGGGCCTGAGCATGGCCGACCTGGTCGCCCGCATCGGCCCCCATCTCACCAGTCCCGCGCGGCGCAACGGGCAGACCGTATGACTCCTCCCCAACGCCAGAGGCGAACTCCCGGACAGGACCGGCCCGCCGAGTCCCCCGGTCCCGCCCCACCCGGCAAAGAGGGCGAGATCCGCAACCCCG
This sequence comes from Streptomyces sp. NPDC058534, assembly GCF_042717365.1. NCBI lineage: Bacteria > Bacillati > Actinomycetota > Actinomycetes > Kitasatosporales > Streptomycetaceae > Streptomyces > Streptomyces sp. NPDC058534. Next base: position 71,853 of record NZ_JBHXNW010000030.1, on the reverse strand, counting down.
AGCGGCTCTTCGTCATCGGCGGCGAGGGGAACGGCGAGCGCGCCGACATCGACCTGGTCACCCTGATCGTGGCCCGCGCGGACCCCCCGGTCTCCGCCACCCCGGAACAGGCCGCCCTGCTGCGGCTGTGTGCCGCACCCCTGTCCGTAGCCGAGCTGTCGGCCTACCTGAGCCTGCCGTTCAGTGTGGTGACCGTGCTGCTCACCGACCTGCTGGCGGCGGAACTGGTGCAGGCCCGCGCCTCGATCGTCCGCCAGAAGGTGGCCGACCGAAACCTCCTCGAAGCGGTGATGCATGGACTTCAAAAACTCTGACACGATCCCCGGCCCGCGCACCGAGGACCGGCTGCCGCACACGGCCGAGGCGGCCGTGAAGATCGTCATCGTGGGCGGTTTCGGCGTCGGCAAGACCACGATGGTCGGCTCGGTCAGCGAGATCAGACCGCTGACCACCGAGGAGACGATGACCCAGGCCGGCATCGGCGTCGACGACAACTACGGCTCCGCCTCCAAGACCGCCACCACGGTCGCCATGGACTTCGGCCGCATCAGCATCACCGACCAACTGGTGCTGTACCTCTTCGGCACACCCGGCCAGGAACGCTTCTGGTTCCTGTGGAACGGCCTGTTCGAAGGTGCCCTCGGCGCGGTCGTCCTGGTCGACACCCGCCGCCTGGAGGTCAGCTTCGACGTCATGGGCCGCCTGGAGGAGCGCGGCGTGCCCTTCGTGGTCGCCGCCAACACCTTCCCCGACGCGCCCCGTTACCCCGTCGCGGAGCTGCGGACCGCGCTCGACCTGCCCGAGGAGATCCCCATCCTCGACTGCGACGTACGGCGCCGCGCCTCCAGCCGCGACGTCCTGATGACCCTGATGCGCTTCCTGCACTCCCTCGCCATGAGGGGCGCGCTCACCTGAGCGTGCCCGGCCGACCCACCCCCTTGACCCACACTTCTGCTGCGGAGCGAGACTGTGACGCCTGAACGCCACTCCCCGACCGGAACGGGCGACCCCCTGCTCGACCCACCGCCCGGCTGCCCCGCGCACGGCCTCGGGCCGGGCGGACTGCACCGGCTGCACGAGGCGGACGACCTGGACGAGCTGTACGACAGGCTGCGCGAGCAGCACGGGCCGGTGGCGCCGGCGCTGCTCCACGACGACGTACCCATGTGGGTGGTCCTCGGACACGCCGAGAACCTGCACATGGTGAGCACCCCCGCCCAGTTCTGCCGCGACAGCCGGCTCTGGAACCCGCTCAACGAGGGCCTGGTCAAGCCCGACCACCCGCTGATGCCGCACATCGCCTGGCAGCCCATCTGCTCGCACGCCGAGGGCGACGAGCACAAACGGCTGCGCGGCGCGGTCACCAGCGCCATGTCCGGCCTCGACTTCCGGGAGCTGCGCCGGCACATCAAGCGGTACACCCAGCGCATCGTCAACCGGTTCTGCGAGGAGGGCCGCGCCGACCTCGTCGGACAGTTCGCCGAGCACCTGCCGATGGGTGTGATGTGCCACCTGCTCGGCATGCCCGACGAGTACAGCGACCGGATGGTGGAGGCGGCCCGCGACACCCTCAAGGGCACCGAGACGGCCATCGCCAGCCACGCCTACGTCATGGAGGCGCTGGGACGGCTCACCGAGGCACGTCGGGCCAACCCGCAGGACGACATCGCCGGGCGCCTCGTCAACCACCCGGCCGGGCTCACCGACGACGAGGTCAGGGAGCACCTGCGGGTGGTGCTCCTGGCCGCCTACGAGGCGACCGTCAACCTCATCGGCAACGTGCTGCGCGTGGTGCTGACCGACCCCGGCTTCCGCGCCCAGCTCAGCGGCGGTCAGATGACGGTGCCGGAGGCGGTCGAGCAGTCGCTGTGGGACGAGCCGCCGTTCAGCACCGTGTTCGCCTACTTCGCCAAGCAGGAGACGGAACTGGGCGGGCAACGCATCCGGGCCGGCGACGGACTGCTGCTGGGCATCGCGCCGGGCAACGTCGACCCGCGCATCCGCCCCGACCTCGACGCGAGCATGATGGGCAACCGCTCCCACCTCGCCTTCGGCGGCGGCCCGCACGAGTGCCCGGGGCAGGACATCGGGCGCGCCATCGCCGACGCGGGCATCGACGCGCTGCTGATGCGGCTGCCCGACGTCCAGCTCGACTGCGACGAGGACGAGCTGCGGTGGCGGTCCTCGATCGCCTCCCGGCACCTGGTGGAACTGCCGGTGCGGTTCGAGCCCAAGGAGCAGCAGGACATCATGCAGCAGCCGAGCCACGCGCCCGCCCCCGCGCGACGCCCCGGCTGGCACGTCGGCATCCCGAGGCCGGAAGAGCGGACGCAGCCGCCGGTCCCGTCGTACCCGCCGCAGCCGGTGCCCGCGAACGCCGCGCCGCCGCAGCCGGTGCCGTTCCCGGAGCAGCACCGGCCGCGCGGTGCCTGGCAGCGCTTCCTGCTCTGGTGGCGCGGCTACTGACCGCCGGCCCACTCCTCGTACGCCGTCCACGCCCCGAGGGACCGTCCGCTGCGGAAGCGGTGCTCCCGCCCCGTGACCGGATCGGTGAACCCCAGCTCCCGCGCCAGTAGTTGCAGCGGGCGCCGGAAGTCGCCGGCCGGCACGGGGGCGGTCACCTCGGGGTAGAGGGGGTCGCCGAGGATCGGGACGCCGAGGCTGTTCATGTGCACGCGCAGCTGGTGGGTCTGGCCGGTGCCGGGCACCAGCCGGTACCGCCCCAGCTCCGGACCCCCGTCAGGGGCCCGGTGGTGCGCGTCCAGCTCGACGCGGGTGACGGCGTTGGGCTCGCCCGCGACCTCGCGGGCGGCCAGGATCCCGCGTTCCTTGAGAATGCGGCTGCGCACGGTCCGGGGGAGGGCGAGCCCGGGGTCGTACGGGGCGACGGCCTCGTACTCCTTGCGCACCCGGCGGTCGCCGAACAGGCTCTGGTACGCGCCGCGTTCCTCGGGGCGCACGATGAACAGGACCAGTCCCGCGGTGAGCCGGTCCAGGCGGTGCGCGGCACCGAGCGCGGAGAGGTCCAGCTCCCGGCGCAGCCGCGCCAGCGCGGTCTCGGTGACGTGGCCGCCGCGCGGGGTGGTGGCCAGGAAGTGCGGTTTGTCGGCGACGACGATGTGCGCGTCGCGGTACACGACCTCCAGCGGGAAGGGCACCGGCACCTCGGCGGGCGTCTCGCGGTGGAACCACACGAACATCCCCGGCTCGTACGGCGCGTCCGCCGGCACCGCCCGCCCGTCCGCGGCCACGAACAGCCCGGCGGCGAACATGCCGTCGACGACGCCGGCGCCCGCGCCGGACAGCCGTTCCGCCAGGTGCTCGCGCACTGTGCCCCACGGGCCGTGCGCGGGCAGCCGCACCCGCACCGCGTCGATGCCGTCGCGCTGCGGCAGGGGTGAGGGCGGGGGAGCTGTACGGCGTCTCATCACCGTCAGCCTACGAGGCGGCCGCCGGCGCCGGAAAAACGCTGGGCCGCCGGCCCCGCCGGTTGGCAGGATGCGGCCCATGCCCTACCTGACGCACCCGGTCCTCGCCGCAGGCACCCTCTCCGGTACTCCGCAGCCCACGCTCCCCACCGGGGACGGCCTGCTGCTGCGCCCCTGGCGCGACGAGGACGCCCCCGACGTCCACGCGGCCTTCCAGGACCCGGTGATGCACCAGTGGCACATCCGGACCGCCGACTCCGAGGACGAGGTGTGCGGCTGGATCGCCGAGTGGCGGCAGGGCTGGGAGCGGGAGCGGAACGCCCAGTGGGCCGTCGTCGAGGCCGCCGACGACCTGCTGGTCGGCCGGGTCGCCCTGCGGGAGATCGTGCTCGGCGACGGGGTGGCCGAGGTCGCCTACTGGACCACCGCGGCCGCCCGTGGGCGAGGCGTCGCCGCCCGCGCCGCGCGGGCACTCGCCGCCTGGGCCCTGGACGAGGTCGGCTTCCAGCGCCTGGAACTCTCCCACGCGGTCGCCAACGACGCGTCCTGCCGGGTGGCCCACAAGGCTGGCTTCACGCCGGAGGGCACCAAGCGCAGCGCCCTGCTGCACCCCGACGGCTGGCACGACATGCACCTGCATGCC